>JABWCD010000016.1 GCA_013359265.1 Candidatus Hydrogenedentota bacterium | reverse complement strand
CCCGTCGCAACGCTCCAAGACGCCTTAACGACATACCTCAAAACCGGTCAGCTGCCGCCGTTACCCCCAAACGTCGCGGCAAACGGCTAAAGTGTTACGTATTAGAGGCTTCAAGCAGTATCGGCGCGCGTAACCGGCGAATTCGCAGTTGTAGTTGTTGTAGTTGAATCGGGAAGGTTTTCCCTTTGCTCCGTTTGGTACATACCGCAGACATCCATCTCGACAGGCCATACTCGGGCGCGCGTTTTCCCGCGGCGTTCGCCAATCGCCGCAGGCAGTCGCTGCGCGACGCGTTTCTGCGGATCGTGGCGCGCGCGGGCGAGTGGCCGGCGGACGCACTGCTTATTGCGGGCGATTTGTTCGAGCATGACCGCGTCTCGCGGGACACGATCGCGGCGGTACGGCGCGCTTTCGAGTCGATCCCGCACGTGCCGGTATTCATCGCCCCCGGGAACCACGACCCGTACCTGCCCGACTCGCCGTATGCTTCACAGCGCTGGCCGGAGAACGTGTTCGTTTTTTCAAAGCCCGTGTGGAGCGCGCACGCGCTGGATCGCATCGCGCTGACGGTACACGGGTTTGGGTTCGATGGCCCGGACATTTCGTCGAACCCGTTTGGGGCGTTGCGCATTCCCGACGACGGGCGCGTTCACGTCGCGGTCGCGCACGGCTCCGAGATGGGGTCGTTGCCCGCGGGCAAGGGCGCGTACGCGCCCTTCGACGCGGAGTCCGCGGCGCCGCGAGGGCTTCGCTATTTGGCGTTGGGCCACTTCCACAATGCAAAGCGGATTCCGGTTTCGAGCGGTGCGTGGGTACAGTACTCGGGTTCGCCGGAAGGGCACGGTTTCGGCGAGACGGGGATGCACGTCCATATTGAAATCGAGATTGACGGGGACGACGTGCGGGTGCGCGAAGTCCCGGCATCACGAACCGTATTCAGCGTGCATACGATCGATTGCACGGGTATGGAAAGCACGCAGCAGATAGTCGATGCGATTCGTCAGCTTCCCGCGGAGCACGACGCGAGCCGCGTGGTGCGGGCGGTGTTAAGCGGGGTGGCGCCGCAGGACGTGCGGTTGGACGTGCAGGCCGTGCATGACGCGGTACGCGATCGGTTCGAACACATCGAACTGGTGGACGAGCTGGCCCCGGAAGACGATTTCGATGCGCTTGCGATGGAGCAGACGAGTCTCGGCGCATTCGCACAGGAGATTGGGAACCAGATTCGCGACGCGGCGGACGAAGCTCGGCGCCGCGTCCTCGTACGGGCACGGGACGTAGGCGTTGCGGCATATCGCGGGCGCATGGCGCCGGTACGCGGCCCGGGCGGCGAGTAGGCCGTGCGCATCACGAAACTGTGGTTGGACGGGTATGGCCGGTTCAGCGAGCACGTGATTTCGTTGGAACCCGGCATGCAGGTCATTCTCGGTCCGAACGAGCAAGGCAAGTCGACGGTCCGCAACTTCGTGACAGACATGCTGTACGGCCAGCGGCGGGGCCCGCAACTGCGCACGTTCGACGAATCGAACGAACTGCGCCGGCCCTGGAACGGCGGCGAGCGCTACGCGGGGCGGCTTACGTACGCTCTCGACGACGGACGCGAGTTCGAGATACACCGCAACTTCGACAAGAAGCGTGGGACCGTCGCAGTCTACGATCGCAAACACATGCGCGATGTCACCGCGGAATTCGAGCGAATCAAGGGCCGCGAACCCAGTTTCGCGGAAGACCACCTTGGAATCAGCAAGGCCGTGTTTATCAGCGCGGCGACGATTGGGCCGATGTCGTTGGACGATTTGGGCGACGACGATGCGCTTGCGCAGATTCGGGAGAAGATTGTGTCGCTTGCCGATACATCGGACGAATCGGGCACGGCGGATTCGGCGCTCCGCATTCTCAATGAGCGCATCGGCGAGATCGGGCGGCCGGTATCGCATTCGAAGAAACCGCTGCCGCTGGCAAGGGCGCGCCTGGATCGGCTGGAGCAGGAACTTGGTAAAGGCCGCGCGGCAGCCGCGGAAATTGCGGCCTTGAACGCGCAGTGGAAGCGCGCTTCGGAACAGGTGACCACGGCGAAGCGTCGCAAGGAATCGCTCGAGGAGGAACTGAAGTCCATCGAACAGCGCGAGCGCGCCGTGAGGTTGACGGAGGCGGAGCGATTGCAGGCGCGGCTGGACGAGGTAACGAAGGTGTGCTTCGCGCACAGTTCGCTGCGCGAGTTTCCGATCGATCAATCCGCCGAGGTCCAGCGCGCGTCGAACGCGCTGGCGACGTCGAAGGCGCAGGCGGAACGGACCACCGCGGAACTGGCGGACATCGAGCGCCAACTGGCGGAGGAAACCGAGAAGCTCGAAGCGTTCGGCATTCCGCGCCTCGTCGAGATTCCCGAGTCTACGGAGCAGGAACTGTCGTCGCTTGACGCCAGGATTGTGCGGCTGCGCGAGCGCTCCGAAGAGTTGAGCGAAGAACTGGCGCGGTCGCAAGAGCGGTTTGCGCAGGCGCAGCGCGATTTGCAGTCCCTGCCGGACTACAGCCAACTCGGTGCGGACCCGATCGCGTGGTTGTCGCAATTGGGAACGTCGTTTCGCGTGGCGCGCCAATCGCGTAACTCGGCGATCGAAAAGCTGCAACGCATCCGCGAGGAAATCGCGCGCCGGCGCGACGCGCATGCGCCCACGGCGGAACTGTTCGCCACATTTACGGATTTTCCGTCCGAGTCGCGCGACATGGAAGTCGCATCGCGCGTGAACGAAGAGCGCATCACGCATTTGCAGTCCGAGATCGAGTCGTTGCGCATCGAGATCGAAGAACGCCACAACGCCGCACCGCACGCGATGTGGACGGCGGTCATTTTTGGTGGCGTCGCGCTCGCCTGCGCCGGCGCGGCGATCTGGTTCGAGATCATCTACGCGTATTTGGCGTCGGCATTCTTCGGGTCAACGATGGCCATCGCCATTGCGCGATGGTTCTGGACGAAAAAGACGATTCACAAGACGGTGCTTGGACTCGATCGGGCGCAGGAGGATTTGACGGCCGCCGAACGCGAGCGCGGCGCGGTGCAGGATCGAGTTGACGCCGCGATATCGCGCGCAAACGTCGCAACATTGCGCGAACTCGAAGGCTTATATGAGCGGCACGCGCGCGAGGAATCGGAACTCGCCTCGCTGGCGTCGGCGGAGGCGCAACTTGCGGATGAAGTCCGCGACGAGCGCGACCGGGTGTCGCACCTTTTCGCGCGGCTGCAGGAGACATTTCAATCTGTTGGTCAGCGCGTGGCGCACGAGGACGAGATCGAGGCCGCAGCGGGCCGCGCGATGTCGCATTATCAGGAGTATCGGGACGCGAAGCGGCGCCTTGGCGAAAGCCGGGACCGCCCGGCGCAACTGCGCCAGCAACTCGCGGCCATCGGGGCCGAACTCGAGGAGTGCCAGCGGACGGAAGTGGATCGCGCGCTCGAGGTGCGGCGCGCATTGCGCGAGGCGGGGTTCCGCGAGGAGGCGCGGTACACGAACGTGCTCGCGGCGCTGCAAGCGTATCACGTCCGCACGGCGCAGGTGCGCGAACGGCTGGGCCGCGTCACGTTGATGCGAGAACGGAAGACGGCGTTGACCACGCGGCTCGATGCGGAGCAGCGCGACGTAGTAAAGCAAGAGGAGGCGCTAACGGCACGGCTCGCGCCGGCCGGCGTGAGATCGGTCGAACAATGGAACGACTTCGCCAAGCGGGCGAAAGTGTACCGCGACGCATGGGACGAGCGGGCACGGCTGCAGGAACGGATTGACGCCACGTTGCGCGGGGAAACGATCGAGACGTTGCGCGCGGCGGTCGAAAAGGAAGGCGCCGGAACGGGCCCGCTCTCCCGCCGGGCGGACGACGTGAAGATCGAATTGCGGCAGTGGGCCGCGAAGTTGGAGACGCACAGTAACGAAGAGCGCGACCTGCACATTGCGCTGACGCAAAGGACGGCGGGCTTGCGGTCGCTGAACGAGATCGAGGAGGAACGCGAGGAGGTTGCGGCGCGCGTGGCGGAACTCGAGTTGGAACTCGAAGCGACGTCATACGCGTACGCGCTCATCGAGGAATCGGCGCGGGACCGGCATGCGCGCATCGCGCCGCGCATTGCGCAGGCGGCGGGGCAGTACCTGGGCCGCATCACGCGGGGCGCGTACAACGAGATCATGGTCAGCCGCGAACTGGGCATCACGGTCCGGATTCCGCAGACGGCCAAGTTGTCCGAGGACCCGAGACGCCTGTTGAGCAAGGGAACGGCAGACCAGGTTTATCTTGCGTTGCGTCTGGCGTTGGTACGGGCGATGAGCGCGAGCGGGGAGTCTGTTCCGCTGCTGTTGGACGATCCGTTTGCGAACTACGACGATTCGCGGCTCGAAAATGCGTTGCAGCTTCTTGTGGAGATCGGGCGGGACCACCAGATTCTTCTGTTCACGTGCCGGCAGGACGTCGCGCGCGCCGCGCAACGAGCGGGAGTGGCGGTGCTTGAGATTTGAGTCGTTTGCAGGAGCGGCGCGATCGAGTGAGGCTGGCGGAGGCTACGGGACATAAAGGGCCGAACGGACCCAAAGGACATAAGCGACAGGGTGGCGTCGGTTCCGCCGGGTTAGCGTGTGGCTGCGTGCGTGCCGCCTGTCAGCGCGTCGCGCAAGTGGGCGGACAGCACGTGCAATGGAAACGGTTTTTGGAGAAAGCTGGATACGCCGCTGGGAAACCGGCCCGCTACTTTTCGCACGTCGTAGCCGGAGGCGATGAGCACCGGCAGATCGGGTTTGCTTCGCCGAATCTCCTTAAACGTCGACTCGCCATCCATCGTCGGCATGGTCAGATCGAGAATTACTGCGGCGACGTCCGGGTGTTTCGAAATCTCGTTCATTGCGTCGCCGCCGTTTGAAGCGAGTAACACGTCAAACCCGAGTTTTTCCAGCATTCGTTTGGTGATCAATCGCACGTTCTGTTCGTCGTCGACGACGAGGATGGTCCCCGAGCCGCACCACAAATCTTCGACAGGCGCGGAGCTTTCCTTGGCAACGGAGTCAGCGTATGCAACGGGCAGGCTAACGGTTACGGTCGTTCCCCTGCCTTGAACGCTCTCCAAGGCGATGTTGCCGGACGACGCGCGAACGATGCCCAGCGCGTAGGTCAACCCGAGGCCGCGCGAGTCCGGCTTCGTCGTAAAGAAGGGATCGAACGCTTTAGCCCGTGCAATCGGGTCCATGCCGCAGCCGGTGTCGCGGACCACGATCTGCACATACTCGCCTGGCGGCAGCCCTTCCGACATGTAGGCATCCGCGGCAAGTGGCTCGCTCGCGCGCCATGAGCGCGTGGTTACTTCGATGTCGCCCACGTCATCGCCCAACGCGTCAACCGCGTTCTGAAACAGCGCAAGCAGCACTTTTCGAATTTGCGAAGCGTCGGCCCGAACATTCATCAAGGAATCGGCGAGGTTGTACCGGATGCGAATGCGGTGAGAAACACCCTCCGACCCTTGCATGAATCGGACCATGTCCTTCACGGCCGAGTTCACGTCGACGCCCTCGAATTTCTGTTCGGCGTCGCCCGTGTATGCCATCATCATCGTGCACAAGTCCGCGGCGCGTTCGGCCTCGTGCGCGATGTCCTCGATATATGGGCGGGCGCTGTCGTCCGCGGACAGTTCGTGCCGGGCGAGTTCGGCGGCCCCGAGAATGCTCGTAAGGATATTGTTGCAGTCGTGCGCGACGCCCTCGGCCATGACGGCCAATTCTCCGATCGATCGGTTCTGAAGCAGTTCAGACTTGAGCCGCCGCTGGATTTCCTCGGTCCGGGCTTCGCTGGTAATGTCGCGCAGCAACCAAACCAAAGCCGACTCGGACCTGTAGCCGCTGCATTCGATGACGCGCGATTCGCCGTCTTTCCGGCGGATCGTTCCCACGCAGACTTGGCTGAACCCGCCGTCGCGAATCCGCTCGTATTTGGTGCGTGCTTCGATGCTGGCTTCGCCGTAAAGCGCCCAGAACCACTGGTCTACGGTCGCCAATTCGGAGCGCGCGTATCCGGTAAGTTGCTCCGCCGCGCGGTTCATGTAGATTGTGTTTTGGTCGACGAAGACGGCCCCGCTCGGCAGGCCTTCGACCATCAGGCGGAACCGCTTTTCACTGTCGCGCAACAATTCTTCGTCGGCACGCCGCTTGGTGATGTCCGTTATCAGGAAGACGACTCCGGAAATCTCGTCGTCCATGGTGAACAGCGGCGCGCCGTTAACTTCCAGCAACCGTGGGGCACCATCCTGGCCGACAACCCTCATCTGCATGTTGTGCACGGGTGCGCGGGCGTTCATGACGCGGCGGAAGGGCATCTCGCTGTCAGGCAGCGGGCTTCCGTCCAGGCCGGCAGGCTGCCATTCGGGGGAATCGTAGCGCCGCTGCATGGCTTCTTGCGCCGAAACGCCCAGGACGGCCTGGGCCATTCCGTTGGCGAACACGATTCGGCCTTCGGTGTTCACGACGCAGATTGCGCCCACGCTGGTGTTCATGACAGCGTCAAGCATGGCGTGCTCGGCGCGGAGTTCCAGATCGATTCGCTCGAGTTCGCGGTGGTCCGCTTCGAGACGATCAACCGTCTCGCGCAGTTCGGCCGTACGCTGCTCGGCGAGGGCTTCGAGTTCCTGGCGCTGGCGTTCGTTTCTGCGGCGTTCGCGCTCGATCTGCCTGAGCGAACCGCGGACCGCCACGCCCAGCACGACAGCGAGCGCTATCGCGTTCACCGCGAATGGGGCAGCCATGGACGCGACGGTGGATAACGGATCGGCCGGCGTGGCGCCAAAGGCGCCTGTGCTGACCACGAGCCGCGCAATGTCGTAAATGCTGGAAGCGACGGCGCAGGTCGACCCGATGACAAGCACGGAATACAGGCGGGATATGAACGGGCTTGTTCCGCGCGAGGCGCGCATTCGCGCGAGACTCACGGCGGAGGTATAGGCCCAAAGGCCCACGACCACGGCGTATGCCGCTACTGCAACGATCACCATCGGGTGAACGACCATACGACGCGTGCTCCCCGAAATTCGCGTACGTCCGCCCTACGTACTCGCGGGGCACGGTGCGTTTCGCCGTGAATGTCCCCGCGACATACGTAATTATACAAGAGATTATGCGGGAATCAACATATTTTGCACTACACCGCAATTCGCGTAAATCAATTACGCTTGCAGGACTTTAACGATTATCTAATGGTCGTCTAGCAATACGCCGTTATGGTGTGTTGGCGCGAGCAGTTCTCACGTTCGTGCGCTTCCAAGGCAAAAAGCAGTACCAAACAACAGGGGAGGAGACTATGCGTAGACGAAGGGGTTTTACACTTATTGAGCTGCTGGTGGTGATTGCGATCATCGCCATATTGGCGGCGATTTTATTGCCAGCGCTGGCGCGCGCACGCGAGGCGGCGCGTCGTGCGTCATGTCAGAACAATCTCAAGCAGATGGGCACCGTATTTAAGATGTTCGCCGGAGAAAGCAAAGGTGGAGTCTTCCCGGACCAGCAGCTCACGCTACCGGGATTCAGCAACGACATTATGGGGTTTGAGATTTCACAGGTATATCCCGAGTATCTCACAGATCCCGACGTGCTGATTTGTCCGTCGGATTCCCAGGCCGACTCAAGCGATTACTCGGCTGGCGCACTGCCGCACAAGGAAGGTATCGAAACGATCAAGTCGCTCATGGCGGCGGGCCAAGCCAACACGGAATGCTTGCTTGCGCACCTGAGTTATCCGCGGTCGTATGTTTATTTTGGTTATGCGGTAAATCATGGATCGTCGGCGCGGCTCGCGTGGAAGAGCGTGGAGAAGATTCGCAAGGACATCCGCACCAGCGGTGTCGGCTACACGGCGTTGAACATGGGACCCGGTTGCCCCTATAACACAGTAACCTACCCTGATAAGCCGACGTTCCCAGGTGTCTACCGTCTGGCAAATTCGCACGGCAGCGAAGTAAACCTGTTGGCGACGATTAGCAGTCCGGACGAGCGGGCGGTGGGCTACAATGGGGCAACGCCAATCCTGGGGCCCGATAAAGCCTTTCAGTTGTTGGAAGGGATTGAGCGCTTCTTTGTAACGGACATCAATAACCCGGGCGCTTCGGCACAGGCCCAATCGAATCTACCGATCCTCGTGGACGTGTACGGTGTCTACAAGAAGACGGACCCCGATACGGACGACGTGGCCCAAGCCGCTGTGACCGTATTCAACCACGTCCCCGGCGGATCGAACGTGTTGTTTATGGATGGCCACGTGCAGTTTATGCAGTATCGCGCGCAGCAGTTCCCAGTGTGCACGTACCCGGACCCGTATATCACGAAGGTCAAGGGTTGGTCGTCGCACATCGCTGAGGGGACGGCGGGCTAGGCCGGCGCCCCATATCACCAGACGGAAAATCTAAGTGTTGTTCCGATCGGAGGCCTCGGCGGAATCGCCGCCCAGGCCTCCGGTCTTTCAGGCGAGAGAGACGCACGGGCAGGTTCGAGCAATTGACTGCGAGTTCGGACAACGCCTGAATAATCCGGAAAGGGTAACGTGTATGCGCTTCATCGCTGCAACGCTGATCGCGATTTCGGTAATTTGCGGGACGTACTCGCTTATCCACATGGTGGCTGCCGCCGAGTTCGAACACCCGCTTCCGCCGATCCAGCAAGCGTGCGAAGTATTCTCGAAAGGACTGGGGTCACTGGACTTCATGACGTACGCGGGTCCCAAGCACTTGATCGACGGGTATCCGGCGCGAAATGAGGATGGCACTGTCAATGTGGTGGTTGAAATACCGGCCGGCACCGGCTCGAAGTGGGAAGTGAAGGCCGACGGTAACTTGCACTGGGACATCAAGGCGGGTAAACCGCGGATCGTGCAATATCTGCCCTATCCATGCAATTACGGGATGATTCCGGGGACGAGCGCCGCCGATGGCGATCCGATAGACGCAGTCATACTGGGTCCCGCGGTGCCGCGGGGAAGCATCGTACCGACCCGCATTATCGGCCTACTAAAGTTGACGGACAAAGGCGAGCAGGATGACAAGATTGTGACAGTGATGGACGATACGCCGCTTGCACACATTACGACGATCTCTCAATTGCAGGCCGAGTTTCCCGGCATATGCGAGATTCTTGAGGAGTGGTTCGTGAACTACAAGGGGCCCGGCGCAATGCCGTTTGGGGGAATGGGGGACGCCGGAGAAGCCGATGCGGCGCTTCGCGCGGTACTGAAGGAGGCAGCCGCCGCACCGTAAGCCGAACCGCAGGTTCTTAACGACGGCTCGACACTGACTCAGATTCCGGCGATAACTGTAAATTTTGGGTGCCGTTCAACCCGACCCACAATGACCCGCCGAGTTGATTTCTTACCGGGCTGGGTTGACCGTTGCGGATAATCGCAAGGAGATTTCGGTCGCCTAGAATCTGATCTCAGGTGCGAAGCACACGAGCCTTAGCGGACACTTATCCACCGTGTTTGCCGCCCCAGCCCGCTTTGCCTAACCAAAATCTTGCGATTCCTTGACTCCTGCCCAATAAACTTACCGTAGACTTTCTGCATTAGTGCTGCCGTACGGCTGTGGGTGTTCGTCCGCGTTGAATTTATACCAAAACAACTGGAGAAGGAGGGTTCCATGCGCAAACGAAGAGGGTTTACGTTGATTGAACTACTGGTGGTGATCGCGATCATCGCCATTTTGGCGGCGATTTTGTTGCCAGCGCTGGCTCGCGCCCGCGAGGCGGCGCGCCGGGCTTCGTGCCAGAACAATCTCAAGCAGATGGGAATTGTATTCAAGATGTTCGCCAACGAGGCCAAGGGCGAGAAGTGGCCACGGCTCGGGCTTCAGGAGAACCTCGAGGCCAAGGAGTACCGTGACGATCCGAGCGGGACGGTGCCGTGGCAGGATTGGGACCTGGATGCACAGAACATTCCGTCCGGGGTGCAGTTGTATCCCGAGTATCTGACGGACGCGAACATTCTGTTCTGCCCGTCGGACAGCGAAAACGCGCAGGACTACCTCGATTGCTCGGGCACGCCGCCGCGCGGCGCGTGGTGCGAAGGCACGGAAGGCAACCTTCCGGCGAGCCACCCGCTATGGGGGACGCTCGCGCCTGGCGCGTTCGAGGACGCGAGCTACGTGTATCGCGCATGGATGACCGAGAACGTGGACGTCTATGGGACGATGATGACGATTACGATGGGTCTGCCGGAATACGGCATGATGAATCTCGAGGGAGGAATTGGCGACTGGGTCGACGATTTCGGCGGCGACCTGGATTCCTTCTACAAGACGCTCGAAGATGACATCACGGTAAGCGATTGGAACCCGGCGCAAATTGCGGCGCATGTTTCGGACTTCACGGGAATCACGATTACCGTCATGGGCAACGGAGGGGGTGACACGATTCACCGTCTCCGCGAAGGCATCGAGCGCTTCCTCATCACGGATATCAACAATCCGGCGGGTTCGGCGCACGCGCAAAGCGACGTTCCCGTGATGTGGGACAATATCGGGTCGGGCGCGCTGGTCCCGCCGCCGCTCGGCTACGAAAAAGAAGAGGGCGCAACGCAGTTCAATCACATCCCGGGCGGCTGCAACATCCTGTTTATGGATGGACACGTCGAGTTCGCGAAGTATCCGAACGAAGACAAGATCGCCACCAGCGTGTTGAGCGCAGCTATCGGCTACAACTACGCTTCGTGGGACAAGTAGACGCTCGAAACTTTTGGAAAGAAAAGCGCAAGCGCACCGCGGTCCGTGCACGGGCCGCGGTGCGCTTTCAGCGAGAATTGGACTCCCCGCGTTCGACCTGGCCCGATGGCCGCAAATCAGCACCAAAGGACTAAGCACACCATGCGCAATATTTGTCTGAATCTAGCTTGTCTCCTGGGCGTCGTTATGGGCCATGCACAAGCCGTCTCCGTGCCGGCGACGCTCGAGACCGATCCCGTTCCGAGTGCGGACGACGCGGCGGACGATGCGTGTTTCTGGGTGCATCCGACAAACCCGGAAATGAGCACGGTCATCGGCACCGACAAGGAGGGCGGGCTGGTTGTATATGGTCTCGACGGCAAGCAGATTCAATATGCGCCCGACGGCAAAATGAATAATGTGGATATCCGGTATGGGTTCGCGGTGGGCGGTGCGCCGGCAGACGTTGTGGTCGCGAGCAACCGCTCGGACGACAGCCTCGCGGTCTACACGGTGGATGCGCCGGCGCGCACGTTGCGCTCGGCCGGTTCGATTGATACGGGTATGGAGGAGGTGTACGGACTGTGCATGTACCGCAGCGCGAAGTCCGGGTCCTATTACGTATTCGTAAACTCGAAGGCGGGTGCGGTGCAGCAGTGGAAGTTGAACGCGACCGCGGACGGCCGCATCACCGGGGAACTGGCGCGATCGTTTTCTGTAGGCAGTCAGACGGAGGGTTGCGTGGCCGACGACGACACAGGGGTATTCTATATCGGCGAAGAAGACGTAGCGATTTGGCGGTACGGCGCAGAACCTGACGCGGGAACGGACCGCATACAGGTGGACTCCGTGAAACCGGACGGCCACCTAACCGCGGACATCGAAGGCCTTACGATTTATTACGCGCCCGGCACGACGGGCTACCTCATCGCGTCGAGCCAGGGAGACAGCACCTTTGCGGTGTACGAGCGCGAAGGCGGCAACAAGTACCTTGGTTCGTTCCAGGTTGTCGCATCGGATGGAATCGACGCCGTTACGGGATCGGACGGGATCGATGTATTGAGCACAGCGCTGGGACCGCGCTTCGCCCAGGGCGTGTTCGTCACGCAGGACGACGCGAATGACGGGGCGAACCAGAACTTCAAGCTGGTGGCGTGGGAGTCCATCGCAAAGGCGATGAAACCCGCCTTGACCATTGAACCGTCTCGCAGTCCCCGACGGTAGGCGGTTACACTTCGCGTCGGCGTTTTGTGTAGAGTCAGCGTGTCGCACAATTCCATAGGACCCGTGGCGGGGCGCGCATGAAAATCGTCATCCTATCGCGAGACGCGAAACTATATTCGACGCGCCGGCTGGCCGTGGCCGCGCAGCGGCGCGGTCACGCGGTGCGCGTAATCGATCCGTTGCGCTGCTATATGAACATTGCCGCGGACCAGCCGACGATACATTACCGCGGCCGGGAACTCGATGTCGTGGACGCGATTGTGCCGCGCATCGCCCCGGCGCACACGTTTTACGGTACGGCGGTGGTGCGTCAGTTCGAGATTATGGGCGTGCACAGCCTGAACGGCGCCGCGGCCATCACGGTCTCGCGCGACAAGTTGCACAGCCTGCAATTGCTCGCGCGGCACGGCGTCGAGATGCCGGTGACGGGGTTCGCGCATTCGCCGGACGATACGGAGGACCTGGTCGATCTCGTCGGCGGCGCGCCGCTGGTGATTAAACTCGTTCAGGGTACGCAGGGCAACGGCGTTGTGTTGGCGGAGACGCCTAACGCGGCCGAGAGCGTGATCGCCGCTTTTCGCGGGCTGGACGCGCAGTTTCTCGTGCAAGAGTTCGTTGAGGAGTCGCGCGGTGTCGATATCCGGTGCATCGTACTGAACGGCGAGGTGGTTGCCGCGATGCTGCGCAGGGCGGGCGATGGCGAGTTTCGCGCGAACCTGCATCGCGGAGGCAAGGCGGAACCGATCGCGATCACGGATCAGGAACGCGAAATCGCGTGCCGCGCCGCGAGCATTCTCGGTTTGGATTTCGCGGGGGTCGACATCCTGCGCGCAAACCGTGGGCCGGTGGTGCTCGAGGTCAATTCATCCCCGGGCCTCGAAGGTATCGAGACGGTTACCGGATTGGATATCGCGGGGATGGTCGTGGGCCACCTTGAACGCGTGGTGCTTGGGACGGAAGCGGCGCGAAATTAGAGCGATGCAGGAATTCATGTAGCTGCAGTCGCGGGTATTTCTCGGTCTCGATGGTAAACACTCGATCACGATTACGAGTCGTCATGAACGGAGTTCCCCCTGAAAATATCAAAACTTGTGCCGTGCGCTTTCAGCGCGGGGTGAGGGTGGCGTGGACATGTTCCAGGGGCGATGCCCCTGGCTAGGGTTGCGTTGCGCCTTTGGCGCGCGGGTCGAATGGCGCATTTTCGGAGTAGCACGCGCACGAGGACGGCAAATGGCGCGGATTTCAAATTCACGACAGCAGCGGTTCGTGCCTCTTAAAGTTTAGCCCGCATTTCTCACCGCCCCACGACGCCACGGTGGATGTAAAATCCCTCCGTGCGGTGAGAAATGCTCACGAATAGGCCTTTGAGCGTATGGCGAGAGGATTTTTCACGCGAATAGCCCGTATAGACGGAAAACTATGGAACTTCATGTAACGCAACGGATGACACACGTCTTCGCTGTTCGCGTGAAAAATCCGGTTTAGGTATGCCTCAAGAAACAGGGCGCTGACGCGTAGACAAATACCGCCCGGCGCGGAGGCCGGGCGCTACAAACATCAACAAAATCGATTGAAAAGTCGAATGCCCATAGAACTTGTGCAGAAGTTCGAATGCGCGATTAGGATTACGATTACGAGCACGAGCACGAGCACGAGAAGACTAGAGCACGCATTTAACCACAGAGTAGATCGATTCCGGCAGCCACATGATTGTTGAAATTGCCTTAGCAGCCCGTGGCAATAGTCCCGCTCTCCGCGGCGGGCGTGGATTTGGCCCAAAATTGACTCTTCCGCAAGACGCCCGGCGCGGAGGCCGGGCGCTACGACTTAATGCGAACACCGCCCTGACGAGCAGGCAATCGGTCTGTTCACTTGCTTGGCCGCAGCACCTGCACTCCGTACGAGGGAATGCTTAGCGTGATTGTGCCGTTGTCCGCCGCCACGGACGCGCCGGTGATGGTGTCGGTGTAGGTTGCGCCGCGAGCCGGGTTCAGACCGGCGATCGTGTAGCGCAACGGGTCGTGCCATTCGTTGACAACGATCAGCCACGTGCCGTCGTTCGTTTCCTTCGGCAAGACCCGAATGCCCTGATCGAGCGAGCCCCACGTTTCATCGAGCGATATCTGCAATTCCACATCAGCGTCCGGCGCCGAGAGTACGGGTTGAAGATCGGCGAGTTCGCGGACCACTTTCAGCAGTTCGCCCCAAAACGGTTTCGAGCGGTCCGTGTACGCGGAACCCCAGTAAAGAATGGCGCGCGCGCCGTTGACAATCGCGTCGTAGGCCATGAAGCGCGTTTCGTGGTACGTCGGATGACGTTGCTGATCGAGATCGGGATCGTTTTTCTTTTCCGCGAGTTCGGCCCAGCTAAACGCCTGCAAGACCATCCAGACCGGCTTTCCGGGCGCGGCGTCCTGCATCAGGCGCGTGAACGCGCCAACGCTCGTGAGACCGCGGTCGGCGAGATCGGAGTGGCCGCCGATGTGCGGCGGGACGGGATAGATGTCGCACCCGACGGCGTCGGCCGCTTTGTTGAACGCGGCGCGTTGCGCGACAGAGTTGCGCGGCGCGTGGTTCATCCAGACCGGGTGCGTAGGGCAGATGGATTTCAGATGGGTGTACCCATCGAGCATGCCCGCGGCCATTGTTGCCGCGCGTTCCGGCGCGTTGGATGTGTTGAGTTCGGGATTGGGCGGTTCCTTGCCGAGTTCGCGCCAGATGGCATCGGCGATATCCTCGGCCTGTTTGTACTCTGCCATGGCGCGATGCTTGCGTACGTCCACGCGCATCGCGCGCAGCTTCTCCGCTTTTGCTTTGTCCTCGAGCGCGGCAATGAGTTCCTCTTGCTGCTTAGGCTCGTCGCGGTTTCGCCAGAGTTCGGCGCCGTACCATACGTTCCACAGCGCTTCATCCGGCACTTCCCATACAAGCAACGACGGATGCGCGGCGAAATCGTCCGCAAGCTTTTTCAACGATGCCTTTCGCGTATCGGTGTCAGCGCTCAAGTCGATCGACGAACCGACATTGATCCAGGCGTATACGCCGCGATTGTGAAGCCGATCGAGCTGTTCGGTGTCCGGCGTCGATTGAATGAGATTGATGCCGGCCTTGGTGGCTTCGTCGAGGATCGCGTCGTCTTTCGGGTTTTCGTAAAGGCCCAGCACGAACGTGCGATCGCCGTTCACTATCAACATGCCGTCTGCCGCGATCGATACGTCATTCGCGGCGAAACACGGAAAAATGGCCAGTAGCGCGATTGCCGCCAACTGCGTGAGTGGCGCTCTGGATTCGGAATGCCTTGTCCGTAGAAACTCCATTGGTCCCATGACTTTCGTCCCCCCCGTGCGTCTCATTACCCGGCACCCGGCCCACCTGCCCAGCGCTCGTACTCTGCTCTTATATCCTCGCGCGACGTGAACGGAATGTACAGCACGCGCGCTTTGTATCCGTAGGTCTTGCCCACTTCGGGGTTGCGGATGACGAACTGCCAGTCCCACGCGGGGGAATGCGTATCCTGTTTGCCCGATGCGTTCTTGATGAAATTCCAGAGCGCGAAGCGCATGGTCTCGCGTTGGTCGAACATCATGACGTAGGCCATGGTGTCATCCGACGTTGTCATGTCGCCATCGCCGTCAACGAGGCCGTAGTAGAACGGAAGGATAAATTTCTTCGTTGGGTTCTCGAGCACGTTCAACGTCTTTGCGCCTTCTTCGTAAGGGAGATCGGGAACGCCTTTGCAGGCGATGGTGCCCGTCTCGAACCCTTCGGGAGTCGCGGAGGTGTCATCCCCAAACGACAGCCAACCTTTGGTGTCGCCGTTCAAACCGTAGAAGTAAATACGCCGGTCGCGCGTATGATTCATGTAACTCGCCCACATGAAGGCGCAATATCCCAGCGGGAATTGATCGCGTGTGGGCGTCGCGCGGAATTCCATGTCCACGGCGCCACCGTTCAACGTGTACCGCATTTCGCTCTCGACGCCCCAGGCCGACGCGTCCGCGGGATGCTTCATCACCGCGGTGGCGGCGTCGATCCGAACGACGGAATGCTCGTCGTTGTTCGGCGTGAACATCGAAATCGCGGCGTCCTTCGCCGTGCCGTTGAAGATATGCTCGAAGTAGAGGCCGGTACCGTCGTCGCGATAGAGGTTTTCGCCGCGAAATCTCGTGTGCTGCAAGGGATTGAATCCATTGCCCGAGCGGCCCTTGTTGTAGACGAAATCCAGGAGGGATCCAAGCCAATTGCCGCCGGCGATATCGACGCGGCGCGACCCGTCCACGTTCGCAGCGATGCGGTGATTGGCCAATTCAATCGCCTTGAGCAAGTACTTTCGACCGTTGGTCGAGGTCACGTTCGCGAAGGACTCCTGGTCCGGCAGGTCGTACACCCACAACGCTGCCAGCGGCACGTTGTTGCGGTCGATCGCGGTGATCATTTCGAAGTTGTCGCGCCGGGCGGCGTCCCGTGGCGGGCCTTCCTGATCGTCGCGCGCGCCCCATTCGCCGATGAACAGCGGCTTGCCGGAGTTGCGCGAGGCGTCCATGGCGAGGGCGAGAAGTTCGTCAAACGAGGTTGACCGCTGGTCGAACCGCTTTTCGTGGTCTGGCGGATAAATGTGGACGGAGAGTACATTGCACGGATCGGGGTTGAAGTCAATCAACTGGCTGGTGAACTGCTCGCGGGTATCCGGTATCCATTTCGACTCGGCGCGTTGGTTGTACGACGACGCGCGCGGCAAACTGTTTCCCGTCGTGATGGGCCGGTGCGGATCGATTTCGCGCACGGCCTTGGCGAATTCGCGAAAGGCGGTCGTCGCCATGTCGAAGCGCAGGTCATCGGCTTCGCTGCGCGCCAGCGGCGTGCCGCGTTTCAAATTCACGCCGGGCCGGTGGTCCGCGGCGTTCGGCAGGTCGACGGCGAGGTCGTATTCGTTGCCGAATTCCCACATCCAAATTGCGGGCGACGCGACATAGCGCGACACGACATCGCGCGTGTACTCGCGCATGAACGCAATGGTCTTGCTTTCGGGATTGCCCCACTGGTTGCGCGGTTCGCCCACGAGATCGGGGAGGCATGCGTTGTACCAGAACAGACTCGGCACGAGCCCGACGTTATTCTCCTCGGCGCATTTCACAACCGCATCGAGCCGCGCGAAGTATTCCTCTTTGTTATCCACATAGAGCTTCATGTCGTCAGGGAAGAAGCCGCATGCGGCGAAGCGGGCGAACGGAATCCTGAGCGAGCCGAGTTCGCCGAAGCCGTCACGGAAGCTCGTGTTGGCGGGGTCGCGCAGATGGCGCATGAATGCGTTGTAGTAATTCACGCCGAACGCACGGTACGGCTTGCCGTCTCGCAGGATGGCGCCGCCGTCTCCGACTGTAATCGGCACATCGGCAAGCGCCGCCCCGATCAGGGCCGCGGCGGCGAGCAAACTTGTGGCGAGTCGAGGCATATCTTTCCCAATTCCCCCGGCGTGTGCTAGGATGGCTGCGTCCTCGGATATACAAGATATGGAGCTATGGCCATGAGGCGCAACATTCTATTGTTGTTGGCACTCGTATTTCTCATTCCCATCGCGCGCGGGCAAGGTTTGGTAGGCGACTTGCTCGCGGGAAAGCTCGTAAACCCCAAGGCCGGGCAATGGGCCTGGTACAACTTAACCGACGCCCGCGGCGGAAAAAAGTATGTCATTCGACAGGCCATTGTCGGCGAGGAGAAGATCAATCGCAAGCAGGGCTATTGGGTCGAGTTCGAGGTCATACCCGAAGTTGGGTTCAAGATGGTCTACAAGATGCTTCTGACGGGCCCGGCGAACGATCCGAAGAATATCCACCGCGTGATCGAGAAATCGGGCGTGGATCCCGCGCGCGAGATCGCGATCGACGGCACGACGCCCGCGAACACGACGCCGGAGTCGAAGCGGCGTTCGTTGGGTCTTGATGAAGTGTCCACGATGAACGGGGTGATCCGCGCGGAACACTACGAGGTGACGCAGGGCGACCAGGTCATTGGCGTATGGATCAACGAGAAGATCAATCCAACGGGAATCGTTCGGATGCGATCGCTCGATGGCGAGATGGTGTTGCGCAACCACGGTACCGGCGGCGAGAACGCGAAGAGCATTATCACCGAAACGCCATTGCCGCCGGACGAACCGGCACCGTCGGCCGGCCCGAAACCCGAGATAAAGGCGGAAACGAAGCCAAACGAGGCCGCCGCCGAAGAGAAGGCAGAAGAACAACAGGGGGCGACACCATGACGTTACGCACGTGCGCCGCGATAGCGGTTTTGTTCGCCGCGGTTTGCGGCTGCCAGACCCCCGCGAAGCCCACGCCGCCTCCCACGACCGCGCAACAGACACTGTTTGTCCCCGCGTGGAATGTGTCCACGGTGCAGACGGCGGAAGGGCGTTACCCGGATCTGTTCAGCGGCGGGTGCCGCGCGATCTGGATCGACAGCGCCATCGCCGGAATGAAGCGCGAGATCGGTCCGGCTATGCCGATGCCGGAGCCGGGGATCGACGACGATGCGAAGAAGGTGACGGACGCGTACATCGTCATTGAGTGTCAACTGGAAACGCAGTTCGCGGACATGAGCGTCGCGTACGACGCGATTCGGTTACGGGGCATCGACGTTTACCTCGAAACGCCGGCGGGCGGGAGAATTCGCCCCATGCAGATGCGGCCTTATGGTACGGTGAAGGAAGAACCGGTGCAGGCCTTGAAACGATTCACGCGGACGACCGTGATGATTTTCCCGAGGCAAGACCTTGGCGCGGCGTTGCCGGTTGTCGGCGCGGATGTTCCCGCGGTAAAGCTTGTGTTGGACGGGCACGACAGCAAGTACTTCTTCGAGTGGCCGGGCATTCCGCTCGGCCAAACCGGCCCGCGCATGCCCACGCCGGAAGAGGCGAAGTACATCGCGAAACTGGGTTATTACGAGTTGTTTACGGACATCCGGCGGCTGGCGCATATCTTCGATTAGTTGGCTGTCCTCAGTGGTTGGCGTAAGACATCGAGTATGAAAACCGTATTCCGATTTCTTGTGACGTCCGTCGGGCTTGTGCTCATCGTCATGGCGCTGGGCGCGATCTTGTTCAGCACGCAGGCGGGTGCGTTCGCGGACGCGGCGTTCGAGCGCATGCTCGGGTACATCTACCAGACCAACGTGACTATCGAGCACGTCGTGTTTCTGCCGCGCGATCGGGCGCTGATGGTGCAAGGACTCACAATTCACAATCCGCCGCCATTTAAGGAAGGGCCGGCCATTGCGTTGGGCGAGGTGCTGGTGCGCGTCGATCCCACGACGCTGTTGTCTGCCCAGCCGACGGTGCGGGAAGTAGTGATGAAAGACGCCGCGTTCTACGTCCGATACGAGGCCGGTCGCGGCACAAACCTCGGCAAATTGGACGAAAACGCGAACCGGTTCAATACGACGAGCGCATCGACCTCCGAACCGCTACTCGCGAAGCGCGAGTACGTGATTAGATCGTTTCGCAGCGAAGCCGCGAAACTCGATTTATCGGCAAATTTCATTCCGGGATCGAGCCTCCATCTCGATGTTGCGCCATTTACGCTCGAAGACCTCAGCAGCTCGACACCGGTTTCCACCACGCAGATCGGCAGTCTTTTCATTCGCAGCCTTCTCCGCGAGGCGATCACCGCGCGCGGACTGATGAAGCCGGTGGCTGACCGGTTGAACGAGGAATTGGAACGGCTGCGGGAACGCAGTGAACCGCCGGCGGCGCAACCCGAAAGGGTTTAGCCCTTGAGCGCATGGCGAGAGGGTCCCGGTCAACGCGTGCCGAATCCCGTCCGTTATTCTCTCGATTGAGGCAAATCAACGAACCAAGAGGGACATGTGATGAATCAGTACAGGCTTATTCTGACAACCGTGGCCATCGCACTCGCATTTATTGCCGGCGCGATCTCGGCCGAATACATACCCCGCGCAAGCGCGCAAGCGCAGTCCGTTGCGCTGCCGCCTATTTTCGATGCGGGCGCGCGCCTCATCAGCCCAATGGGGCCGGTTGAAGTTCGCGAAATTGCGGGGGAATGGATCCGCGTGAAGAGCTTGTCGGCACTTGCCAAGCCTGACGAGGAGTTGTGGATGCATGTGCCCGCGCTGTCCGGCGCATGGACCGTCGACAGTTCGCCGGTTGAAGAAAAGAAGCTGTAGCCGGGTGTGTTATGATCGCGGTTTGGCTTGAGAGTTGGGCCCGGGCGAACGATGGTTAGCCGTTTTTTGCGTGTAATTTTCCGCGTGGCGGTTTGCGCGGCGTTTATGGTTTCCGCGTCGCACGCGGCCGGCGGCGTGACGGTGTTGCCGCTTCGCGGGGAGGCGCTTCCGCGGCTCGTCGCGGCATTTGATGCGTCGCTCGCGCTGGCGCAACCGGTGGACGGCCGCACAT
The DNA here is from genome assembly GCA_013359265.1 of Candidatus Hydrogenedentota bacterium. Lineage (NCBI taxonomy): Bacteria > Pseudomonadati > Candidatus Hydrogenedentota > Candidatus Hydrogenedentota bacterium. Next base: position 166,622 of record JABWCD010000016.1, on the reverse strand, counting down.
TCGTGCGCGTGCGCGTGTCGGACGCCGACGCGACTGCGCTGCTGGGGCAGATACGCTTCGCAGACGGCGACGAATTGGTCCGAATTGACGGCGAGCCCATTCACACGGTCGCGGCAGCGCACGCAATTGTTCGCGGCAAACGCCCGGGCGACGACGTGACCTTTGTTGTCAAAAGCAATGGTTTTCAACGCATCATCGCGCTGGAGATTTTGCCCGTTTCCAGCGCGCCGCAGCCGAGTCCGCCGGTGCAAAGTCCGCGACCGCAGCAACTGCCGGTCCAACGAGCGGTTGCACCGAAATCCGGCGTGGTGGAGATTGACGAGAGCGCGCTCCAACGTGAATTGGAGAAGTACGATCCCTTCGAGCTTTTTGTCGCGGCGGAGTTGGAGATGGCCCGCGACGATGCCGGCGCGGTCATCGGAATTCGATCGCCCCGCTTTGGCGATATCGCGGTGAGCCGAATGGTGGGATTGCGCAACGACGACATCGTGATGAGCGTGAACGGCATGCCGGTCTCCAGCGAACTGGCCGTGTTCGAGATTGCGGACCGATTGCAGGGAGAGAAAAGTTTCGCAGCGCAGGTGTTGCGCGCGGGCAAACCGATTACGCTTCGCGTTAGAATTCAATAGCAGGCCGTGGCGCGCGAAGTAGTGCGGCTGCGTTGGCCGTTGGGGGAGACATGACGTCGGACAAGTCGAAACAACTGTGGAATGAAGCGAACCGCGTGCTCGTGGGCGGCGTGAACAGCCCCGTGCGCGCGTTCAAGGGTGTGGGCGGCGATCCGTTCTTTGTGGCGTCCGGCAGGGGCGCGCGCATCAGGGACGTTGACGGCAACGAGTTGATTGATTACGTGCTGTCGTGGGGGCCGCTCATCCTCGGGCACGCGCACCCGCGCATCGTCGAAGCGGTGCGCAAGGCGCTCGAGAAGGGATCGAGTTTCGGGATTCCGACGGAAGCGGAAATCCGGCTCGCGGAACGGATCGTCGAGATCGTCCCGTCGATCGAGAAGGTGCGCCTCGTGAATAGCGGCACGGAAGCGACGATGAGCGCGATTCGTTTGGCGCGCGGGTATACGGGCCGCGATCTCATCGTGAAAATCGAGGGCTGCTATCACGGCCACGCCGACGGTCTGTTGGTAAAGGCGGGCAGCGGCCTGACGACGCTTGGCGTGCCGACGAGTCCGGGCGTACCCGCGCCGTATGCCTCGTGTACGTTGACGATGCCGTTCAACGATCTTGACGCGGCGCGTGCGTTATTCGAGGCGCACGGCGAGAACATCGCAGCGATCATCCTCGAACCGGTCGCGGGGAATATGGGCGTCGTACTGCCGGAGGACGGGTACCTGCGCGCATTGCGCGATTTGACCGCGGCGTATGGTTCGTTGCTCATCTTCGACGAGGTGATGACCGGTTTCCGCGTGGCGATGGGCGGGGCGCAGGCGCATTACGGTGTGATGCCCGACCTGACGGTGCTGGGCAAAGTTATTGGCGGAGGGTTGCCCGTTGGCGCGTACGGCGGCCCGGAGGAAATCATGGACCGCGTTTCACCCGTTGGGCCGATTTACCAGGCGGGAACGCTTTCGGGCAATCCGCTCGCGACGGCGGCGGGCATCGAAATGCTCGATGTACTCGAAGAGCCGGGCGTGTTCAACGGCGTTGTCGACACAATGACGCGACTTTGTGCGGAACTTGGGACGCTGGCGCGGGAATCGGGCGTGCCCGTGTATCAGACGCAGTTGGGCACGATGGCGTGCATGTTCTTCCATGACGGTCCCGTGAAGAACTACGCGGACGCGACGGCGAGTGACACGAAACGGTATGCGAAATTCTTCTGGGGCATGCTCGAGCGCGGCGTCTACCTCGCGCCTTCGCAGTTCGAGGCGATGTTCATGAGCAGTGCGCACGGCGGCAGCGAGATCGATCAAACGCTAAGCGCGGCGAAGGCGGCGTTGGCCGCACTGTAGATAATTTACTGATGGCCTGGGTCGATTAGGACGAATAGGTCCTATGTGACCTATATCTCTTGGCCGATCTTGATTCGCTCTGCATTTTCAAGATTGTGGTGCACGAGTTTGCCGTCCACATAGATGCGGAAACCTTTGAGATTGTCCGGCTGTGTTTCGCCGCTTTCGTTCGGCAGCCAGAGCATGCTGATATCGTGGTCGCGGTATCGAATTCCGTCAATGACGAACGGTGGCATTTGGGCGCTGATCAGCGGGTGTACTTCTAACACGTCGTCGTTGCGAGGGCGCAGGCCTGCAATGTCCGCTATAAGGATGTCGATGTACGTCGAGTGATTGTAGTCGCGTTGGTCCGTGCGCCACTCGGCGGTATTGCCGTTGTAGTATTCGCCGGTCCACGGATAGTTCGTATCCTTGTCCTTGAACTGGGCCATCGTGAACGACTTGAACAGTTCGTACATTCTGTCGGCTGACAACGGACTTTCGGGAAACTCGCGCAACGCCGCCGCCATCGCCGACAGGACGATGCTGTTCGCGTGCGGCCACGTCGGGCCGTTCCACATGCAGCCGCCGACGCGTTTGCCGTTGAAATTCACGTCCTGCGAGTACGCCCTGCATTTCTTCGTTGCCGACGCGACCGGCCACGCCGTCCAAAACTCTTCGGGATCGAGAATCGAATTCCACGCTGCAAGATAGGGCTTACCCGCGTCCGCGTCGAACATCGAGAAATAGAACGGATACACGCCGATGACCTCTTTCACCATCGCTTTCTCGCCGGTGACTGGTTCGACCGAATAGAAGAAACTCGAAGCGCCGTCCCACATCACGCGCTCGACCGCGCCACGAATCTTTGCGGCGATGTCTTCGTATTTCTTTGCGCCTTCCTTGTCGCCCACCGCATCAAGGATTCGCGCGAGGTTGCGCGCGTTGCCATGGACGTATGCGGTAAGGTCTACGCGTTCGAGGTGCTGATCCTGTTTGTCCTTGTCGAAATCCTTGAAATAGAAGAACGAAGGCTGCCACTCCATTCCCGTCCACCAATGGCTGTCGACCGTGAGCAATCCATCGTTGTCGGTGTCATACGTCGCGAGCCAGCCATCGACGTTCTTCTTGAGTGCGTCCGCCCATAACTTCAATCTCTTCGCGTCGGGGTGGACACAGTAGGCGTCCCACACGGTTGACGTGATCCAATCGGTGTATTGGCCGTCGCCGATTTCGTTCGGACGAATATAGTTCGGAAAGACACCGTTTTCCTTTGCGTTCGCGCACCATGTGGAGATTATTCCATTGACGTACTGGGGGTCGCGCAGCCATCGCGTCTCGCGAATCTGATGCCCTGCGCCGTACGAGATGATGTTCGAGTACCAACTGGCGGTCCAACGCCCTTCCGCGACGCCCCAATCGGCGAGCCGCCCCTCGCCCACTTTGAACAGATTCTTGCGCAGGATACTCGTGGCGCGGTGCCAGTACTGCTTGGACAACGCCTCGTCCGGAGACGAAAACGCGGGGACGTTGGCGAGGTTCCACGCGTTGTACGAAACTTCGTGATCTTGCAGCGGGTTGTCGAGCGCGGCGATGCGATCGAGCGCGGTCTGCGCCGCTTTGGACTGGGGGTCCACGGCGAGCATGCACATTATCGGTTCCTGCTTGCCTGCTTCGAGACGGATCGTACGCGCGACAATCGTTCCGGTGGGGGCGGCACCGGGAGCGGGGGCGCCTGCGTCGTGCAGATACAGCGTGTCGACGTTGATGTTGCCGCCCGCCGTAATTATGAGAATCTGTATTTTCGCCGGGCCCGCTTCGAGCGGACCAATCCTGAACGTCTGTGTCGCAAAGTCGTCCGGTTCGTCGCCCCAGCCGCCGGTCGACGCAAAACGCCGGCGCATCATTCCTTTTTGGCCGGGCAGTTGCACCGCTACGTCGGCGGCGCCTTCCATTGCGCGCGCATAGCGAATGGTCACCGCGGCGTTTTCCATGCGCTCTTTTACATCGAACGTAAACCACGCGTTGTTGCCGGGGTTTCCGCCGAACCCGGATCCGAGCACTGCTCCGCCGTTCGCCGCCGCCTTGGCGTCTTTGCCGCCGCTGCCGGGGTTGGGCTCGCCGTCTTCGCCTTCCACCGTGTACGCGACGCTAGCGATCGGTTCGCGCGGGGCCGGGGCGAAGCCGGGAAAGCTGCCGATCGCATTGAGGGTCAGGCCCGCATGGTCGAACTTCCAGGTGAACTTGTCCTTCTCACCTTCGGCAGTCTCCACGGGCAGGATCGCGCTGGCTGTGACGTCGATTGGGGCATCGCCCGTGTTGATTAGCGTCAGCCGCGTGACCAACACGTCGTCCGACGCGATCCACTTCGCGCCTTCGACCTTGATCGGTATTCCGCACGACATCTGCACGTGCGACGGATACGCGATGTTGTCGGCGGGCAAGATGGGCTTGTCGTTGGCCGTGAGGAGCAGATCGAAGCCGAGGCCATTCGGCGTGGTGAGAAACCAATGCACAGAAGAGCGCGGGAACCCCCAACCCGTCGGGTGGCCGGCCCACAGGCACTTGCCTGTGCTGGCCATGGGCACATCGATTCGGTAGGGGCGCTCGAGAATTCTTTTGACGTCGGGACTCTCGAACAGGCGGCCGCCTTCGCCGACCGCGAACGATTTCGGCGATTCGCCGCTGAGCGCCGCAAAACTAGACAAGAGCGAAAGGACCGATAGCGCTGCGAATATCTTCATGGACTCCCCCCGATCATGACGACACCCCCGTTCCACGCGGGGGTGCAATCAACACTACGCGCATCGCGCGGGTCCTCAGCGAATGTCCGCCTCGAACCATTTCAGCAGCGCCATGAGGCCGCTGGCTTTCTTCAGCATGGTTGCTTTGAGGCCCAATTCGCGCAGCTTTTCTTTGGCCTCGTGCCGCGACTTGGCGACGACAACGCCGCCCACAAACGATTTTTCTTCGTCGCCTTCCGCGCGAATGGCGTGGTATTCAAAGGTTGGCATGGTTCCAACTCCTTTGTGCCGGAGAAGACTCTCGCCTACATTCTACCACGCCGATGCGTCTCCGCCAACGATGCGCAGTGTTCGCGACCGCTACTGCAAGGCGAGCGGCACATCCTTCAGGCCGCCCGTGTACAGGTCCATGGCGCGAAGACGCCACGTTCCCGCCGGGTCGTTGTGCGCGAAAGGCAACGGTATGGAAGCCGGTTTGTCGCGCACGATAACAGGCGATTGAATCCAGTCTGCCACGTTCCCGTCCGGTGCGGTAAGGGTAAGCACGATCGCGCGCGCGCCGTTCGCGCCCGGCACGGCAACGCGAACGCTCGTAACTTTACCGCGCTTCGCGGCCTGCCCGACGCTGACAGTCGGCAGCGTTGGAGGACCCTGTAGGAACGCAAACACGGAGCCGCGATTCGCGCGGAGGGATGTCGTGAACGCCGACGTGTGACCGATATAGGTCCGGCTCTTGACGTCGAATACGTGCGCCGGTCGATCGCGCTCGATGGTCACTTCTCGATTCGTTTGTCCGAGCACAACAATGAACTCTTCGGCGCCACTGCTCCATCGCGAAATCTCCACGCCCGTCACGCGGGCTTCATCCGGCGCGGACAGCCGGAGTGCGGGGGTGACACCGGACGCCGCGAGCAACGTGCGAAGCAATGCGGCGCAGGGCGCGTCGTGAACGGAGAAATTCAACAGTATTCCGCGGCCCTTACCGAATTCGTTGACGATGCACACAGGCGCCGTGAGATTTCCGGTCCAGAAGTGGATGAACGCTGCCTGACCCTTGGCCTTTCCGCCCGCGAGGGCAACATTCGGATCGACGAACATCTGCGGGTAGATGTCGCGGCCGTGCCAGTTGCCCCAACGCATACCGAGCTTATGCCCGTTGAGTTCGCCCTCGACGGACATGCGATCGATTGTGCGCGCATCACGGTTTCCCGTCTGCATGATGCCGAAGACGTCGTTGAGCAATCCCTGGTCGAGCGGTTTGCAGTGCGCGTCGTATAGCGCGGGACGCAGATCGGCGATGACCGTTCCACCGTTGTTCACGAATTCTCGGATTGCCGACGCTTCGCGCTCGCCCATTGCGAACGCCAGCGGAAGAATCAGCACTTTGTACCGCGCCGCGTCGAATTCGCCCACGCGCAGCATGCGGTCCGTGACGTAACGGAACTGCAGACCCTCGTCGTGAAACAAGGTGTGCCAGCGGTCGTGGTCGCGCGTGTAGAGGCCGTACGTCTCGTTTCCGTCGAAGTGCGCGATGTGCGTGGACGGCATCGAGTACAGCATTGCGATTCCGTCGTCGTGCATGTCGCTCTGTATGATCAACTCGCCGAGGCCGTCGCGAACCACCTTCGTGTCCTCGAACATGTCGCGCGTGGCGGGAAACGGCGCGAGGTTGGGAGCGAGAAACCCGTTGTATCCCTGCAAATTGTCCCAGCGCCACCACTGAATCGTGTTCATCCGGTCTGCAACCTGTTTCCAGAATTTGAAGCGCAGTTCTTCGCCGTCCGGCGTGTATCCGATCCAACTTCCCATCGGGAAACCCTTGGGCGCGATCGATCGCATGACTTCGTTACCCGGGCCTTCGTACGAACCGTAGTAATCCAACTCGCGCACAAATGCGTCCAGGTCGCCGCCCTGGCGCGAGCGTGTGGTGAGTTTGCGCAGGGAGAAGCTGTCCGTGCCTTCGAAACCGGTCAGCGCCAGCGGATCAATTTTCTTGAACGCCGCCTGGAATTGTTTGCACCATTCGACGTAGGTCGCGCACTGGAACGCTTGGCGGTCGTACCAGCGCGCGAAGTTGCCCTGTTGCAGCGCGCGCATCTCGTCGTTGACGGCGCCGAAATCAATCTGCCGATCGAGCGCAGCGTCTTTCGCGCCTTCGTTATCACTGCGTTCGAGCGCCTGCCGGTCGGAGTAGTATTCCTTGAACCACTCGGGCGCGTACGGCTCGGGAAGGGAACCTTCGGAAAGCAGTTCGATGTCGTTAAACGTCGTGTAAGCCGTCCCCCACTCCGCGTTTAGTTCGTCAATGTTGCCATACATCTCGCTGAGATACTTTCGGTACACCTCCAAACACTCCGGGCCGAGGCATGACGCGCGAACGGCGTTCTCGTCGCCGAGGGAATACGCGAGAACGCCATGACCGCGCGCGACGCGCACGCCATCGACGACATCCGCGATCGTCCTGGACATCGAGCTCTGGTCGTAGACACAGCCGGACTTCAGCAGGCCGGTGTCGGGTTCGAGCATGGCGGTGAGCGTATGGCTGCTGGCGCGAAAACTCGCGGCGTAGGGGACCCACGCGGCGCCGCTCGCCGCAACGCACAGCGGCGGCGGCCCTTGCTGAAGAAACGCCGTCACGCCGTAACGCGTCATGCTTTCCACGCCGAATGGCGCCAGGTCGCCGGACGGCACGTTCCACATCACGAAGTTGAATTGATTCCGCTTCCTGCCGGTCACGCGCAGATATGTATACGCGCTTGATATTTCGTTATCGGCCTCCATCAAAACCGCTTCGACGCGCAGCAACATCGGCGCCCAGCGGGGGACGATTGTTCGAAACGCAACGTCACTACCCTGTGCTCGCAATCTTTCGCGAACAAGTATCCGGTCGTGCGTGTCGACAAGCCGGAGCTCGACGAAAGACGACCCCGGCGTATCGCGCGAAAGACGAATCAAGCCGGCCCCTTCTTCGCCGGGTTCCGCCCAGTCCTTTGCGAGCTGGACCTCGTTGACTTCGTCCCCGGACATTACATCGAATGGCGCTGCGGCCCACGAATGAATCGCCCCGTCCAGTTCTGCAAAACAATCAACGTGGTAGGCGCCGGCGCGTAACTTTGGTATGTTTACACGAATGGCCGATGATTGACCGTCAAACGTTCCGGCATCGATACTCTCGCCGTCCCAACGCCGTAGCACAACCCGAATCGTTGAGCCGGCGGGCAGCCCGGATGGCCCAATCGAGATTGCTTCCGCGGGTAGTGCATCGCGGTCAACGTGCGGCGCACGAATCTCGATCCGCGATTTAGGCTCACGCCGCGCCGCCCACAACAGCGCACGGCCCTGCTCCTGCATCTGGTAATCCAACTCGGTTTCCCACCCAAGCCGATACTCGAGCTTCCCTCTGGCGGGCAGGACGGCGATGCGTCCCTCACCGAATGAATAATAGGAACCCGCCGGAAGGTCGCGCGGCGCGGATGCCATCGGCGTAGCGCCCTCAAACGGCGCGGCTTTCTCGCCGACAATGACCAGGCCAGTTCCCTGCTCTACGCGCCGGCGCAGCGTCTCGCGAATATGCTCGGGGATTTGGTCTAGCGTGACCTGGTTCACGAAGAACGCGTCGATGCCGCTATCGATGAACGCCAAAACGCGCTTCGTTGCGGCCCCGGCATCGCCGCCGTACCAGTCTGGCGCACCGTCGCCGATGAGATTTCCGCCGACGGCAAACGCGGCCTGGCCGTCGATATCGAACCGCTGCATCAATTCGACGATCTCGCGCGCGTCAGTACTTCCTTGAAACCATGTCGTGAAGAACTGCACACGAATGGTCCCTTGCCCGTACGGCTTCGCCCACTTTGTGTGCGCCGTCTGGAATTCGTCCGCTACCGTCAATTGGTCTTCGAGATAGTTCCACGCCTTGCGCTCTTCTTCGCCTTCTTGCGCCAGCGCCGCGAACGCAAGAAGTACGATAAGTATGGCAACGATCGGGTCTCGTAGACTCCGGAAACGTTTCATACGCGCAATTACTCCCTCCTCGACAATTGAATGCGGGCCGGTGCGTTTACTGCTTGAACGCGTGTTCGTGCTTTCTCGACATGTAATACAGGATCGGCACTGCCATGCGGGAGAGTAACAGCGACGCGATCTCGCCGGCCATGAGTGAAATCGCGAGGCCCTGAAAAATCGGATCGAACAGAATGACCGACGCGCCCACGACGACCGCCGCCGCGGTGAGCATCATGGGGCGAAACCGCACGGCGCCCGCGTCGACCACGGCGTCCGCGAGCGGCATGCCCTGTTTCAGCCGGAGTTCGACGAAGTCCACGAGGATGATCGAGTTGCGCACAACGATACCCGCGCCGGCGATGAAGCCGATCATCGAAGTCGCCGTGAAGAACGCGCCCATGAGCCAGTGCGCGGGGAGGATGCCGACGAGCGAAAACGGAATCGCCGCCATGATGACGAAGGGCGTCTTCATCGATTGGAACCAACCGACGACGAGAATGAAGATCAGCACGAGCACCACGGCAAAGGCAAGACCGAGATCGCGGAACACCTCGTAAGTAATGTACCACTCGCCGTCCCATTTGACGACAAACTCCTCCGTTGACGGGGGCTGGGCCGTCGAATACTGTTGAATCGTCAAGCCGGGCGTCTGCAGTTTGTCCACCGCTTCCATAAGATTGAGAATCACATAGACCGGGCTTTCGGCCGTTCCGCCGACATCCGCGGTCACGTAGACGGCGGGCATGAGGTTCTTATGGTAGATACTCTTGTCTTCCAACGTCTTCTCGATGCGGACGAGTTCGCCGACGGATACCAGGTTTCCGGTGTCACCCTGCACTTTGATCGCGCTTAACCCGTCCACGCTCGAGCGCTGCGCCCGGTCGAGCTGGAGCCGGATGGGCGCATCTTCCTTTTCCGAGGGAATGTGTACGAGACCGCCTTCGACTCCGCTTAGCGCGGTGCGCAACGTACCCGCGATTTGCGCGGCGGAGATGCCGTTCAGCGCGGCCTTTTCGTCGTCAATCACGAATCGATACTTGGTCTGATCGGCTTCGACGTACCAATCCGCGTCAACAACACCCTCGGTCTGCTCGAAAACTTCGAGCACTTGCCGGGCCAGATCGATCTGCTTGCCGTAATCCGGCCCATAAATCTCGGCGACTAGCGTCTGCAGCACGGGCGGACCGGGCGGCACTTCGGCCACCTTCACGCGCGCGTTGTGCTTCGTCGCGATTTCCTGCACACCGGGGCGCAATCGTTTCGCAATGTCGTGGCTCTGCGCGTCGCGATCGTCTTTTGACGCGAGATTGACCTGAATATCCGCGACGTTTGGTCCCTGCCGCAGGAAGTAGTGGCGCACGAGTCCGTTGAAGTTATGCGGGGCGGCCGCGCCGATGTACATCTGATAGTCGGTAACCTCGGGCGCGCTTTTCACGTAGTCGGCGATTTCACGCGTGACCGCGGCGGTCTCTTCGAGCGTTGTGCCCTCCGGCATGTCGACAATGATCTGGAACTCGCTTTTGTTGTCGAAAGGCAACATCTTTACGAGCACGCGTTGTAACGGGACGAGCGCGCACGCCGCAAGCAGGAGAATGACCACGCCGCCGAGAAACACGAGGCGCTGGAACGGGTTCAGCAGCAACGGCCGCATGATTCGGCGGTAGATGCGATCGAGCGCGCCTTCCTTGTGTTCGTGTTCCGCTCCACCGATTCCGTTTCGACGTAGTAATCTCACCGCGGCCCACGGCGTTACGATGAACGAGACAAGGACCGAAAAGACCATCGCCGCGGACGCGCCCACCGGGATGGGTTCCATGTAGGGGCCCATCAGGCCACGCACAAACGCCATCGGAAGTATCGCCGCGATGACCGTCACGGTCGCCAGTAGCGTTGGATTGCCAACTTCATCCACGGCCTCCACCGCGACGTCCTGCGCCGAGAGGCCGTTGCTCTCGGGCAGGTGGAAATGGCGCACAATGTTTTCCACGACGACGATTGCGTCGTCCACGAGAATACCGATGGAAAAAATCAGCGCGAACAACGTGACCCGGTTAATCGTATATCCATAGAAATAGAAGATGACCAACGTCAGCGCCAGCGTCACGGGAATCGCGATCGCCACGGTGCCGGACTCGCGGACACCGAGCGTCAACGCGATTAGAATCGACACGGACACAACGGCAAGCGCCATGTGATACAGCAGTTCGTTCGATTTTTCGCGCGCGGTCTCGCCATAGTTCCGCGAAACGGACACGAGCACGCCGTCAGGTACTATCTTGCCGCCCAAAGCGCGCACTTTATCGATAACGGCGTGCGCGACGGTCGTGGCATTCGTATTCTTGCGTTTTGCGACGGAGATGGTGACCGCCGGAGTCGGCCCGCCGTCTGCCGCCACATCGTCCAAAGCGCCGAGCACCGGCTCGTGCCCCTCTGACGGCCCGGTCCCATAGAAGACGTAGTCTTTCGTCTCTTCCGGTCCATCGACGATGGTCGCGACATCGCGGAGATACACGGGGCGGCCGCTAAACACGCCGATTACCACGCCGCCAACGGCCTCGTCGTCTCGCAGGAATCCGTCTGTCTCGACGAGAAACTCGCAGTTGGCGGACGAAAAGCTGCCCGCGGCCAGACGCGTGTTTGCCTCGCCGAGGCGTTGCAGAATTGCGTTAGGCGCGACGTTGTGCGCGGCCATGCGCGCGGCATCGAGCACAACGCGCACTTCCCTGCGCTGGCCACCGATAATCTTGGCCTCGGATACGTCGGGCACTTCCTTGATGGCGTCGTGCAGTTGGGCCGCGATTCGCCGAAGTGTGTAGTGATCGTAGGTCTTGCTCGCGAGGGTGAGCGCAAGAATCGGCACATCATCGATCGATCGCGGTTTAACCAGCGGCTCGCTCGCGCCGGGAGGGATTAGATCGAAGTTCGCGAACAACTTTTGGTTTAGCCGGACAATGGCGTCTTCCTCATTTTCGCCGACGAGAAAGCGCACGATACACATCGATGAACCCGGACTCGATGTCGAGTAGATGTACTCGACGCCGGGAATCTCCCACAACAGCTTTTCCATCGGTTTCGTGACGCGCTCTTCGACTTCCCTCGCGCTTGCACCGGGCATTTGCACGAAGATATCGATCATCGGCACGACGATCTGCGGTTCCTCCTCGCGCGGCAGAACGATGATTGCGCCGAGGCCGAGCAGGAGGGATGCGCCGACGATGAGCGGGGTGAGCTTGGAATCGATGAACGCGTGCGCTATCGCTCCCGCGACGCCGCGCCTCCTGGATGGTGCAGACTCCATGCGGGGGGCCTACTGCGCCGTGACGCGCACGCCGTCGGCCACTTCCGGCGTAACTTCGGCAACAAAGCGATCGCCTTCGTTCAACCCGGACAACACTTCGACGCGGTCAGCCAGCGTCTTGCCCGTTTTGACGAGGCGCAGGTGGGCTACGTCATTCGCGTCGAGTGCGTACACCCCTTCCAACTGTCCCCGCGTGACGAGGGCCGACCGCGGCACCGATAGCGACGCCGTTTCGCCGGAAGCGAACCGCGCGCGGCCAAATTGGCCCGAGCGCAACGCGTCGTTGGGGGGCAATGCGATCTTGACTATCGATGTCCGGCTGGCGGGATCGGCAGCGGGCACGATTTCAGTGACGGTTCCGTCAACGGCGCTTTCCGAGATTCCGTCTATCAATACTGCCACCGGATCGTTTGCATGGATTCCAGCGACCGTTGTCTCGTCCACATTCGCTTCGAGGCGGTAGGACATTCGGTCTTCGAGCGTGAACAGCGTCATTCCCGGCGATGCCAAATCGCCGACATCGACAGATTTCGATGCGATGATCCCCGCATACGGCGCGACGACCTTCGTGTAACTCAGCGAAACTTTTGCTGCATCGAGGGCCGCGCGCGCCTGTTCGACTGCCGCGGTCGTCTGTTCGCGCTTGGCGAGTACGGCGGAAACTTCCTCGGCGCGCATGCGGGCCTCGGCTTCCGCCGATTTCGCCGCGGCCTCGGCCTCATCGAACATCTGTTTACTGATGGCCTTTTCCGCCAGCAGTTTCGATTGGCGGTCAAACGTCGCACGCGCCAAATCGTTTTGAGCCTCCGCCGCCTTCGCCGCCGACTCGGCCGCCGAAAGCCCTTTGTTCGCCTCGTCAAGCGCGCGCTGGGCCGCCACCAACCCGCTCTCCGCGGCCTTCAGTTGGGCGTCCGCGTCTCGCGAGTCAATCTCGACAAGGACGGCCCCCGCCTCCACGTTGTCCCCGGACTTCACGTGTACAGCGGTTACATGCCCAACGGCTTTGCTTTGGATCGCGCTTGTCGTTATCGAGCGAACGGTGCCAACGGCTTCGCGCACCGTCGGCGCTGCGGTTATCTCGGCAGTCGCAACCTTAGCGGAAATAACAGGTGTCGACAATGGTGCATCAGGCGAGGAGTCGTGTCCGCCGCACCCCGCGGACAAGAAACAAATACCCGTCAATACACTGACGCATACGGCTATGCGCACGATAATCCCCCGGCTCCCGGAGCGGCACACGATCACACCGGGCGCATCCGGAGTATACCAAAATCGATTGCCTGATGTCGTGCGCGAAGCGATTCTCATATGCTACGATGCGGGCACTGCACGCGGTGCATTTTCAGCTATTAGAATGGAGCGTGACCATGCGGATCATCCTGCCGTCGTTCGTTCTCATCTATCTCGTCTTGCTGGTGGCGGCATGCAGCGGGCCTCCCTCTTCGGCGCCGGAAACACCGCTTGCGCCGGATACCGTCCAAACGCCGTCAACCAAGCCCGATTCGGTGGCGGAAGTGCAGTCCGCGCTCACGGCGCCCACACAGCAAACCAAAATCATTGCGGATTTGGTCGGCGAAAAAGGCGAGGGCGAGCCCGCGGACGGTGATTGGGTCGTGTCACGGCTCGCCGTCGAACCGCCCGTGCTGAATGTGGTTCTCGACACCGCGGACGCGTACGCGGCGCGGATCTGCTACTACAATATTTTCGAGACCCTTATTCGGCTGGATAACCGCACGTTGCAGGCTGCACCTTCGCTGGCGGAATCTTGGGAGATTTCAGAAGACCACTTGACCTATACGTTCCACTTGAACAAGAGCGCGACGTTTTCGGACGGCACTCCGGTTACCGCCCATGACGTTAAGTTCACGCTCGACGCCATTCTAAACCCGAAAAATGAAACCGCGGACCTCCGGAACTACATCCAGGACATTCAGTCCGCGGACGTGCCGGATGACCATACGATAGTGATTCGATGTTCGAAGCCATATTTCCGACACCTCATCGTATTCGGGGACTTGCCGATATTTCCGAGGCATATCTACGGACAGGGCGACTTCAATACCGGCGAGTTCAACCGCAAACCCGTAGGTTCGGGACCGTACGTGTTTGAGACTTGGGAAACAAACAACCAGATCGTATTGCGTCGAAATCCGAATTATTGGGACACGAGCAGACTTCCACACTTGGAGAAATTTGTCTGGCGCGTAATCACCGATGACGATTCCGCGCTCGAGGTGTTTATGCGCGGTGACCTCGATTCCATCGGTCTGACGCCCGAACAGTGGCATACCCGTGGGGAGACTCCGGAATTCGCCGCACGCGCCAACCGCTTCACGACGCTTTCCCGGCCCGGTTATGTCGGGGGATACAGCTATATCGCATGGAACCAACGCAGGCCGCTGTTCCAGGATAAGAAGGTCCGGCACGCGCTCACCATGCTGCTTGACCGCGAGACGATTCTGCGCGAGGTATTCTACGGACTTGGCATCGTCGTGACCGGACCTGAATTCTCGGGAAGCCCGGAGTATGACGCATCTGTCACCCCGATTCCCTTCGATCCGGCGGGAGCAAAAACGCTACTGTCGGATGCTGGCTGGAAGGACAGTAATAACGACGGTGTTTTGGACAAAGACGGCGCCAGGTTCGAGTTTGGTTATGTCATTCCAGCAAACAGTCACGAGTATGAAGTGCTGGCGACCGTATATCAGGAACAACTGAAAAAGGCCGGCATCGCGATGACGGTCCTGCCGCGCGAGTGGGGCAGCCTGATCGACAGTTTGACCAAACGCGCCTTCGATGCGATTACGCTACAATGGGCTATCCCCATCGATTCGGATCCGTATCAGGTATGGCACTCGTCTCAGGCCGAACAAGGATCGAACTATCCCGGCTTCAAGAACGCGGAAGCGGACCAACTCATGGAGGATATTCGTGTGGAATTCGATCGGAGCAAACGAATACCCATGTTCCACCGGTTCCACCAAATCGTCGCCGACGAGCAGCCCTATACCTTCCTGTTCAATATTTACACGCTCGGGGCCTTGGACAAACGCTTTCGTAATGTCTACGTGTACGCCCAGGGTGCCGATCCGCGCGAGTGGTGGGTGCCACATGATTTGCAGAAGTACGGTACTGGGGGCAGTACGGGCGGCCCGGCCGCACAGGCACAACCGGGGGCGTAACGCGATCGCCGCATGAAGGCCTACTTGATTCGCAGGCTGATGCTGATTGTCCCGTCATTTATCGGGATTAGCCTGATCACGTTCATCATGCTCCAGTTGATGCCGGGCAATCCCGTGATGCTGCGGCTGCAAAAGCTGCAGGGCACGATGGGCGCGGGCACTGTTTCACCCGAGCTTATCGAGCAAACGAAAAAGCTTTACGGCCTCGACAAGCCGGTGTGGCAGCAATACGCGCTCTGGCTCGGCCGAATGTGCACTCTCGACTTCGGCACATCATTCAAAGATCGCCGGCCCGTGCGCGACAAGATTCTGGAAGCGGTCCCCGTCACGCTACAAATTAATATCATTTCGATATTTCTCATCTATCTGTTTTCGGTACCTATCGGCGTTTACTCCGCGACTCACCAGCGAACATGGGGAGACGCCGCCACCACGTTTGTTCTGTTCCTGTTATACAGCCTGCCCAGTTTCTGGGTAGCCATGCTGCTCATCTACTTCCTCGGCAGCGGGCACCCGTTCAGTTGGTTTCCGATCTACGGCCTGAACAGTCTCGAATTCGAAAGGATGACGTGGGGGCAGTTTCTGGCGGACCGAATGTGGCACCTGGTGCTGCCGGTATTCTGTCTCACCTACGGCAGTCTTGCCGAGATCTCGCAGTTCTCGCGTTCCGGAATGATTGACGTAATTCGTCAAGACTATATACGCACCGCGCGTGCGTACGGGTTTTCGGAGAAGATTGTCATTTTCAAGTACGCGATGCGGAATTCGCTCATTCCGATCATTACTCTGCTGGCAACGCTGCTGCCCGCATTGATTGGCGGTAGCGTAATCATTGAGAACATCTTCTCGATTCCTGGCATGGGTCGTCTCAGCTTCGAGGCTGTGCTGAGTCGCGACTACCCAACCGTTATGGGAATTCTTACGTTTTCGGCATTCCTGACGCTGCTGGGACTGATACTCTCCGACATTCTCTACGCGCTTACCGATCCGAGGATCAAATTCGAATGAGCGCCGCGCCCAACCCCATCGAGATAGCTAGGCCACGGCGCCACGAAAAGCAAAGCTATTCGAGACTCGTGGCTCGTCAGTTTCGCAGACGGCGCGCGTCGGTCGCCGCACTGCTACTGCTCGTTCTGCTCGGCGGAATTGCCGTTGCCGCCCCCTTTATTGCGGGCGGCGTTCCCATATACATGAAGAAAGACGGAAAAACGTTCTGGTTCCCCAACGTGCGAACTCATGAGGAATTGGTCGGGTTCGACTTCTCCGCATGGAAGCCCGCGCCGGGAGACGTTGGCGTGTGGCCGCTCGTACCCCACGCGCCTGACCAATCGAACCTCATGCACAGGCTAAGACCGCCATCGGCACAACACTGGCTGGGGACCGACGACCGTGGCCGCGATGTATTGAGCCGTATCGTGTGGGGCACGCGCATTTCCATGTCCGTCGGATTTGTGGCGGAAGGCATTTCCGTCGTTATCGGTGTTGTGCTTGGCGCGTTGGCCGGCTTCTACCTTGGTAAAACCGATACAATCATCATGCGGCTAATCGAAATCGTGACGTTGTTTCCGGTCTTTGTGCTTATCATCACCTTGGTAAGCCTGTTGCCGCCCAGCATCTGGAACATAATGATTGTGCTCGGCATCACCGGATGGACCGGAATAGCCCGGCTCGTTCGTGGCGAGATGCTCAAGCTGCGAAATGTCGAGTTCACGTTGGCCGCGCGTGCAAGTGGACTCAGCGACGGCCGTATAATCTTTCGCCACCTCTTGCCCAACGCGCTGTCGCCCGTGCTTGTAAGCGCCACGTTTGGTGTCGCCGGCGCCATCGTCATTGAGTCCGCGCTTAGCTTTCTTGGATTCGGCGTGCCTCCGCCTACAGCAAGCTGGGGAGAGATTCTGTCGCAGTCGAAGTCGTACCTGCCGCGTGGCGCATGGTGGCTCGTTGTGTATCCGGGACTGGCAATCTTCGTGACGGTAACCGCGTTTAATCTCGTTGGCGCGGGCTTGCGCGACGCGATGGACCCGAGGTTACGCGAGTGATGGCGGTGCGCGAACAAAAGCCGGTACTCGAGGTGCGCGACCTGCAAACGCACTTTTACACCGATGCCGGTCTGTCGCGCGCGGTGGACGGCGTTTCGTTTTCTATCGGCGCGGGAAAGACATTGGCGCTCGTCGGCGAGAGCGGTTGCGGAAAGAGCGTCACCGCGCTGTCGATCATGCGATTGATTCCGAGTCCGCCCGGCCGAATTGTTGGCGGCTCGATCAAGCTTCACGGCACTGAGTTACTCGCTTTGCCCGAGTCGGAGATGCGCAAGGTGCGCGGCAACGGCATCTCCATGATCTTCCAGGAGCCGATGACGGCGCTGAATCCCGTGTTTCGTGTGGGGAACCAGATTGCCGCGGCGATTCGCGTCCACCGTCCAATGTCGAAGAAGGATGCGCGCGAACTCGCCGTCGAATTGCTGTATCGCGTCGGCATACCCGCGCCGGACGAGCGTGTGGACGACTACCCGCACCAAATGTCAGGCGGCATGCGCCAGCGCGTGATGATCGCCATGGCACTTGCGTGCGACCCGCGACTTTTGATTGCGGACGAGCCGACGACCGCGCTTGACGTAACGATTCAGGCGCAGATTCTCGATCTGCTGCGCAAACTGCAATCCGAAATGGGCATGTCGATTTTGATGATCACGCACAACCTCGGCATTGTCGCGGAGATGGCGGACGAGGTCGCGATCATGTACGCGGGCAAGATCGTCGAGCACGGTCCCATGCGATCGATCTTCGGCGCGCCGAGCCATCCGTATACGGTGGGCCTGTTCAAATCGCTGCCGAGCATGAGCAAGCCGGGTGAGCGCCTGTATGCAATCAAGGGATCGGTCCCGCCGGCGACGCGCTTTCCTGCCGCGTGCCGCTTTCACCCGCGCTGTCCGTACGCGATGGACGCGTGCAGCCGCGATGAGCCGGGGCCCATTGCCGTTGCGCAGGCACATACGGCGGCCTGTTGGTTGCATGATGAGGCGACGGCGCATCGCGAAGGCAGGGCGCTCGGTATCCCGCCGGAGGACCGCGCAGTATGAGCGCACACGCTATCGCGGGCCCCTTGCTCGATGTGCGCGATCTCGTCGTGCACTTTCCGATACGGAGGGGCGTGTTCTCGCGCGTGGCCGGCGCGGTCCGCGCGGTGGACGGCGTATCGTTTCAGATCGCGCGCGGCGAAACGCTGAGCCTTGTCGGTGAAAGCGGAAGCGGCAAGACGACCTGCGGACGCGCCATATTGCGGCTCATCGAACCGACGGCCGGCAAAGTATTGTTCGACGGCATTTCAGTGTCGTCGCTGGGCCGGCGCGAACTGCGCGCGCTTCGGCGGCGCGTGCAGATCGTTTTTCAAGACCCGTTTGGATCGCTCAACCCGCGCATGACCGTTTACTCCGTCCTTGCCGAAATCCTGAAGACACACAAGCTCGCGCCTCGGGGCAAACGCCGCGATCGCGTCATGGAACTGCTCGATCTCGTTGGCCTGCCGCCGGAAAGTGCGGACCGGTATCCACACGAATTCAGCGGCGGCCAGCGCCAGCGCATCGGGATTGCCCGCGCCCTCGCGGTCGAGCCCGATCTCATCGTCGCCGACGAACCAGTCTCCGCGTTGGACGTTTCGATTCAGGCGCAGATTCTGAACCTGATGGAGGAGCTTCAGAATAAACTCGGCCTGACCTACTTGTTTATCGGCCACGACCTCAGCGTCATTCGCCACATCTCCGACAAAGTCGCAGTGATGTATCTCGGGCGTATCGTTGAGTTCGGCTCCGTCACCGACATCTTTGAGCGCCCTGTACATCCGTACACGAAGGCGCTGCTTTCCGCGGCGCCGGCGCCGGACCCTGACGCGAAACACGAACGTCAAATCTTGACCGGCGACGTGCCGAGCCCCATCCGCCCGCCGAGCGGTTGCCATTTTCACCCGCGCTGTCCCGATGCGCAGGCATCGTGCAAGAAACGCTTGCAGGCGCTGCACGAGCGCGACGCGGGCCACTCCGCCGCGTGTCACATTCACGCCCCCGGGGACATCGGTTAGCCATGAATCGCGTGGCGTACGTCGCGCTGTTCGTCGTTATTTTGGCGATCGCGTTTGGGCTCGGTTATCTTGCGCACCGCAACGAATGGCTCCCGCTCGAACTGCGCGACGCGCTTCGTGCGCGCATTGCGCCGGGGCAGCCTGTGAGCGCCCGCCCGTTCAAAGGCGACGCGTTCCCGTTGCAGGACAGAACACGGAACATCGACGCAGAGACTGCATCCACGCTTAACGCAATGGGGTATGCAGCGGGCACGCAACCCGCCACGTCCCAGCACGGCGTAACGATTCACGATTCCTCCGCGGCGTCTAACGGTCTGAATCTATACACGTCCGGCCATGCGCCGGAAGCGGTGCTCATGGATATGGATGGCGTGACGCTGCATACGTGGCGCTGTCCTTTGAATGTCGCGATACCCGGATATACGCCGCCTGCGCATGTGCGCGACGCGGCACGCGAATCGTGGCGCCGCGCGCGCCTCCTTCCCGACGGAAGTCTGCTTGTCGTTTTCGAGGGAATGGCGCTCGTGAAGTTGGGCAAAGATTCGCATGTCCTCTGGTCGTACACGCGTGGGTGTCATCACGACGTGGAACTGACACCGGAGGGCAATGTGTTGGTGCTGACAAGCGAAGAACGAGGCGACATCCTCGACAACGGTATTGCGCTACTCGACCCCGATGGCGTGGAGATCAAACACGTATCATTGCTGGATTGTCTTAATGCGTCGCCGTACGCATCGCTTGCGCAGTGGCTCCCCGCGCGTGGCGACGTGCTTCACGCCAACACGTTGAACTGGCTCGATGGCGCGCACGCGAACGCGAACCCCGCCTTCGCCCGAGGCAACCTGCTGATTTCGATTCTGGAATTGAACACGATTGCCGTGGTGGACATCGAGCGGCAGACCTTGCCGTGGGCCTTGACCGGCATCACGAAGGCGCAGCACGAGCCCACCCTCCTGCCAAATGGAAACCTGATCGTATTCGACAATCGTGGCGCGGGCGAACAATCGCGTGTTCTCGAAATCGAACCCAACACCCAGTCGACTGTCTGGTCGCACCCCGGTGACGTAGGCGCGCCGTTCTACTCGGAATGGTGCGGCTCGGTCCAGCGGCTGGAGAACGGCAATACCCTCATTACGGAAACGGACAACGGCCGCGCATTCGAGGTCACCCCGGATCACCGTATCGTCTGGGAGTTTGTCAACCCCAACCAATTCGACGAGGCAGGCGTGCGCATGGTCGCAGCATTGTTCGAATTGGTGAGATTGGATTCGCGGCCAATCTACAACTGGCTTGCACAAAAGTAGCCAAGTATAGAGGCCCTTGCGCGAATGGGGCGCGGGCCGTACAATATCCACGTATGAATACCGCCGATCGCCAAATAGTCGCCGAGTTTAAGAGGCGACTAAAGGACGCTTGCGTACCCGTGTCAAGCGTTCTTCTGTTCGGCTCGCGCGCCCGGGGCGATGCGCGCTCGGACTCGGACTTCGACGTTCTCGTCATCGTGGAGCGCGTGGACCGCGATGTCCGGCAAGTTATATCCGATGTAGCATGGGAAATCAGCCTCGAATTCGAGGTGCTCCTTGCGCCCGTGGTTCTTACCCGTGAGCGACTCGAGGGGCCGCTCTTGTCCCAATCCGGATTCGTGCGCTCAATCGAGATGGAAGGCGTCGTCATTTGACGGATGGGGACAAACGCGAGCTCGCGGCATTGCATTGGTCGCGGGCGCGCGAGACGTTTTACGATGCGTGTCTCGTTCTGGAGGGAGGGGGAAGCGGCCGTTCCGTCGTCAATCGCGCGTACTACGCATCGCTCTACGCCGTTAGCGCGCTTCTTGAAGTTGAAACATTGGCCGCGCGCAGTCACGCGAGGGCCATTACGCTGTTCGATGTGGCGTTTGTTAAGACGGGCCGGATCGAAAAGCAGGTTTCGAAGAGTTTGCATGCACTGTTCGAGAAGCGATTGGAGGACGATTACACGCAACTCGGATCGGTATCAAAGGAGGAAGCAGCGGACGCGATTGCAATGGCGCGAATCGTACTGGACGCCATTCACGCCACGCTGTCGGGTTCTGTAAAAGACCTTCCCGAATTGGGCGATGGAACGGCGCCAGCCGGTGGGGAGTTCCGAGGGGGGTAAACGTGATAGATGCAGACGTACAGGCAACCGCGGAACGCGCGCGCCCGCGGGGGCGAATTCTACTGATCGATGACAATGAATCCTTCCGCGCGTCCGTTCGCGCCATCCTCGAACATGCCGGGTATGACGTGGACGAAGCGGGCGACGGCCGCGAAGCGTTGCACAAATACTCCGAGCGGCCGGCGGACCTCATCATCACCGATATGGTGATGCCGGGAATGAACGGCATGGAGACCATGCTCGAAGTGTGGCGCGACTATCCTCAGGCCCGGTTCATCGCGATGTCCGGCAGCGTGCACGCGTTCAACACCGAGTTCAATCTCGAGTGCGCGCGCGAATTCGGCGCGTTGCACACCTTCACCAAGCCGATCGAGCGCGAGCCGTTCCTGAGCGCGGTCGCGCAGGCGCTGGGCAACGGCCGGGAGTCCCCCGACGCGGCAATAGGCGCGGGCCCTTCGTAGCCGAATGAAGGTCATCGTCACCGGCGCGAGCAAGGGGATCGGCAAAGGCATCGCGTCGTTCCTCGCGATGGATGGGTTTGAAGTCGGACTCATCGCGCGCTCGCGTGACCTGCTCGAGGACGTCCGCCAAAGCATCGAAGAACAAGGCGGCGCCTGTTTCACGGCGGCCTGCGATTTGCGCGACCCGGATAGCACGACGCTTGCGATCGCCGCGATCGTGGAAGGCCTGGGAGGGGTCGATGCGCTGGTGAACAACGCAGGCCTCGTCGTACGCAAGAACGTGTTTGACATCGCACCTGACGAATGGCGCGAAATGGTGGACACCAACATCAACGGCGTGTTCCACGCGACGCGCGCGGTCCTCCCCTACTTCAAAACGCAGGGCCACGGCCACATCGTGAATATTTCGTCCATCTCCGGCAAAGTTCCATTGCCTGGAGGCAGCGGATACGCCGCGACAAAATTCGCCGTGACGGGGTTTTCGCAATCGTTATTCCACGAACTCCGTGAGTTCGGAATCAAAGTGACTACGGTCTATCCCGGGTCGGTGGACTCCGAGTCCCACCGCCACGATCCCACGGAAGACCACTCGTGGAAACTAACGCCGGCGGAAGTCGGCGCGGCCATTCGCGACGTGCTTCGGACGGCGCCCGGAACGGTCATTAGCGAAGTCGAAATCCGCCCCCTGCGGAAGCCGTAAGCGACTCGCATCGCCTTATCCATGCGGTTAGCGGCGTTGGCGCCTGCTGTCCCATTGTCCTTTATTTTGCCGCGCTTCGCGATCTATGCTCGTTGCGGGCGGCCCTCCATGCAGACGAAAACCTATACGTCCCTTGGCCACGAGATTCCGGAGCATCGCTTCGGCATGTTAACCGAGCGTACGAACCTCGTGAACGACGGCGCGTCGTTGCGCGCCGCGCTCGACGCCGACGGTTACCTCCTTCTGCGCGACGTGCTCCACAAGGACGAAGTGCTGGCAGCGCGCGAAGAGGTGTTTTCACGGTTGGTCGAAGTCGGCGAAATCCTTACGCCCGCAATTGACGGCATGCCGACGGGCACGAGCCGGCGCGAGGAGATGTATCCCGACCTGGGCGTGTTCTGGCGGTCCGTATGCGAAGGCCCCGCGATTCGGCGCGTCACGCACGCAGGCCCGATGCTCGATATCATGGGCCGCATTCTCGACGGGCCCGTGCGCCCGTTCGACTTCCTGTGGCTGCGTGCGATGGCGCCGGGCCGCGCGTCGGCATTCCACTTCGATCACGTGTACATGAACAAGGGCACTGATCGTCTGTACACCGTGTGGACCGCGCTCGGCGACGCGCCGCTGGAAGACGGGCCGATGTTGTTGGTCGAGGGATCGCACCGTTGGGACGATCTCATCGCGGACTATCGCGGAATGGACGTCGACAAGGACAAGAGCCGCCCCGGCCACGTCACGATGGATCCCGTTGCGCTGGCGGACGAACGCGATTGCAGGCTGCTTTCGACCAATTTCCGCGCAGGCGACATCCTCATCGTCACGATGTTCATGCTGCACGGCTCGCTCGACAACTGTTCGCCGTCGGGCCGTGTGCGCCTCTCATGCGACACGCGGTACCAACGCGCGGACGAGCCAATCGATCCGCGTTGGATAGGCAGTCCGCCGATCGGCCACGGCGGCAGCTATGGCGGCGTCGGCGGCGCGCGTCCACTTACCGCGGAGTTGATTCGCCGCTAACCGCGCGACGCGGGGGCTATCGATTCGGGAAGTCCGTTTCGTACCGCTTTACCAGCGCATCGAGATCGTTCGGCACCACATACAGTACTCCTCGAATTCGCTTCACCTCGCGCGGCCCCAGCCCGCTGATCCGAAAATCTGCGTGAATACAGGTAATAATGCCCTGAAACAGCTCCTGCGTCTGGTCCCACGCCGTGGCCAACAGCCAGTTTCCGTCGGCGGACACGCAGCCGATCAAATTGTTGACCGGCACATCGGGCGAGAGCGGCCGCGGGTTCACGTCGTCGCGATTGATACCGCGCGGAACATAGACCTGCCCGCCCTTGTAGATTGCGTCCTCGGTGCGACGCGTCTTGTCGAGCATCGTCGCGCCGCGCTCGGTGAAGATGAAGCACTTGTCGATGTAGTCGACTCGTCCGCGCCCGGTAAAATCGCCCACGCGCATACAGGGCTGCGCCCAATCGATGTCAACGGGGTTGTCCGTCGTGTTCGTGATTTCGAGGTCGAACGTCACGCAATCGTCCTTTGCGCGGATATCGTGCGTAACCGTCACCCCTCCTTCAACGCTGCTCTCCAATTCGATTCGCGTCTTGTCCGCGCTTACCGCGGCGAGCCGCGTCGTGTGCGGGATGACGGTCTCCTCCCACTTCCGGTTGGTTGATCCCTTCCGGCAAAACGCCTCCAGGTAAAGCGTCTCGACCTTCCCTCCCGGAATGTGCGCCCCCGAAACGGTAAGTATGTTTTCGCGCCACTCGATTTGGATGGGAGCATCGCCCGCCGCCGCCGCGAAGGCCATGGCGAACCCCGAGAATACGATTACCGTTAGCCGCGTCATGGCCGCATTATCCCCCCTATTCGGGCGCGCCGCAATGGCGTGATAGAACGGGGCCGAATGGGAATAAAACCGTATTGCGCGGGCATTTCCTATCCCGCATACCTGGTGCATCTCGATTAAACCCAAGGAAGGAGACTTCTATGTTTCGCTCAATGCTTTCGGCCATCCTGGTTTTCGCATTCTTGTTCGGCGCCGTGTCCGCGTTTGCGGCCGACACGTACGAGATCGATGCCGTCCACTCGAACTACCTGTTTCGCGTCAAGCACCTTGGCGTGAGCTACACCTACGGGCGATTCAACGAGAGCTCCGGAAAGTTCACGATCGATTCTGCCGACTCTTCAAAGAATTCCATCGAGATCGAAGTGAAGACCGACAGTATCGACACCGCAAATGCAGGCCGCGACAAGCACCTCAAAGGGCCGGACTTTTTCAATACTGTCGAGTTTCCGACAATGACGTTCAAGAGCACGTCGTTCAAGAAAAAGGACGACGGCAAATACGACGTTACCGGCGATCTCACGATCCACGGCGTAACGAAATCGGTTACTGCGAGCGCCGAGTTCGTCGGCTCCGGCAAGGGCATGAAGGGTGAACAACGCGCGGGCTGGGACGCAACGCTCGTGATCAACCGCGCGGATTTCGGTATGAACTACATGCCGGACGGCATCGGCACGGAAGTCACCCTGACCATCGCGATCGAAGGCATAAAGAAGTAGCGCGCCCCTACTGTCCGAACTGGCGCAGGTGGTGATCGAAATGCTTGTGGCAGAACACGCCCCAGTCGCGCCCGGTCATCGCGCCGAAAATCGCATGGTCGGCCCACTTGCCGTTGGGGTCGAGCGCCCCAAATCGCTCGACCAAAGCAATGAGCATCTCGACGTCGTTGTGCCAGTCCGCCGGTTTCGTCACAAACGCTTCCGGCGGACCGATGACGCGGCCTTTCGGCCAAGGGACAACGTGAATCGCCAGATACTTAATCCCCGGCCAACGCCGGAAATCGCGAATGGGCGCGGCGGTCGCATCGCCGAGCGTGTGGTGCATCTGGTCAGTCAGATGCGCGATCATTTCCGGCGCGGTCATGCGGCCCCACGCGCGCGGCGCGTCCGGCGTTAGATTCCGAATGCGCCGAAGAAGATTGTTACGGGTGTCTGCGTCAAACATGCTTGGCATAGTTCGCGGCCCCTATTGTGGAGAGGGCATTGTACGCGATCGGACCGAACTCGGCGAATGTGAAACCCGGACGTAGGGCAGCATGGGCCCATTAACGCCCATTCTCGGCGCCGTTGCGCCCGCGGTGGCCGCCGCGCTATGCGCCTTTGCGCTGACCGCGGGCGCCAAGTGTGGAACGCGGCCCGGATTGGCGCATGGTGTCATAGCATTGGCGACGGGTATCGGTGTGGCTGTGGGCGTCGTGTTGATTCTCGGTGCGGCCACGCTGCAACCGCGACAGACCACCGATTGGATTGGTTATATCGCAGTTTTACTTCCCGTGATTGCGTGTATTGAAACAATGCTGTTCGGCCAACGCTCCTCCCGCATCGTATTGCGCGGGGCAGTCACAGTGGCGTTTGTGGCCTTCTTGTTACTCCCGCCCATCCGTAATTCGTGGCCGTGGTATTCAAGCGTCGCTTGGGTCGCCGCCATCGCCGCGCTCATCGTTGTTATGTGGGAATTGCACGACAGTTCGGCCCGCCGCGACAATTCTGCGTTGCCGGCAGCTATCCTGCTGATAGCGCTCACCGGCGGCAGCATCGTGATGGTGTTGGGAGGCAGCGCGAAACTCGCGCAACTTGCGGGCGCAGTGGTGTCGGCCTTTGGCGGAATCGCTGCTCTAACGTGGCTCAATCCACGACGCTTCCCTGTCGCCGGCGCCATAGCCGTGGCATGGCCCGCCTCCACGTTCATCTGGCTGCTTGGCCACATCTACTCCGAAGCGCCGCTGGTTCCATTGTGCCTTGTGCTGGCTGCCAGTTCGGCGTCGGTGGCACAACGGATGCAATGGCTGCGTCAACGCGCGGCGTGGCAACGGTTCTTCGTGTGCGCTCTGGCGTCTAGTGTACTCGCGGCGGCAGCGGTGCTTCTTGCATACCGATCCTACGAATCCTCCGATTACGGATACTGACTACCCCACATTCCGGCCCAAGCGATTCGCTTGATCCCCAAACGGTTTCCGAGTAGAACGGCGTCGTACCCAACGATTCCCTACGAGGTGCGCCATGCGACGATTCGTCCTTTCAGTGATTGCTGTCGCGATTTCCGGCTGCCACACGCTTGGCCAACGGCCCGATTCAACACTTGCGCTTCCCGCCCTGTTCTCCGATGGCATGGTCTTGCAGCAGGGCAAGCCCGTGGCGATCTGGGGCAAG
The DNA here is from genome assembly GCA_013359265.1 of Candidatus Hydrogenedentota bacterium. Lineage (NCBI taxonomy): Bacteria > Pseudomonadati > Candidatus Hydrogenedentota > Candidatus Hydrogenedentota bacterium. Next base: position 139,865 of record JABWCD010000016.1, on the reverse strand, counting down.
GCCGCGCCGGGCACGCGCGTGCGCGTCAGCATGGAAGGCAGACGCTCAAAAGCAATGGCGAACGAGGCGGGCCGCTGGCAGCTCTACCTCGAGTCGCTCGACGCGGGCGGCCCCTACGCACTCGAGGTACGCGCGGGCCGCACGCGCAAAGTCATTCGGGACGTACTCGTGGGCGAAGTGTGGCTATGCTCCGGCCAATCGAATATGGCGATGTCCATGCAGCCGGGGCCGCGCGCGGTGCTCAACGTGGAACAGGAACTCGCCGCGGCCAACTATCCCACGATTCGGTTGTTCGACGTGCCGCGCACAACGAAATTCGCACCGCAGGACGATTGCCCCGGCGCAGCGTGGCAGGTATGCACGCCGGAGACTGTGAAAGCGTTTTCGGCCGTCGGCTATTTCTTTGGACGCGACACGCAGCGCGAACTTAATGTACCAATTGGTCTCATCAATGCGTCGCGCGGCGCTTCGCCCGCCGAGGCGTGGACGAGCAAATCCGCGCTTCGCGCGCTGGCCGATTGGGGGCCGGTGATCGATCTCATGCCCAAGCTCATTGCGGCGTCGGCAGCCAGTGGACAGGAATTCGAGCAGAAGTCCGGGCAGTGGTTTGCCGATTTGGATTCGCTCGATCTCGGGTACGCCGACGGCAAGGCAATTTGGGCCGATCCGGAATTCGATGCGCGCGACTGGTCCACCCTTACTACTCCGGGCGTCTGGGAGGACCAAGGATTTCCGAACCTCGACGGCTTCGCGTGGTACCGCAAGGAGATCGAGCTACCCGAATCTTGGGCGAAGCACCCGCTCCGTTTGCACCTCACAGGCCTCAACGATTCCGACCGGACGTGGTTCAACGGCGAAGTAATCGGACAAGGCGAAGGCGCCGGTAATCGCCACGAGTATGCGGTGCCGGCCCATCTCGTGCGCGCGGGCCGGAACGTGATCGCGGTCCGCGTGTACGACATGGGCAATGTTGGAGGGTTCGTCGGCGCTGCAACCGATCTGCACCTCGACCTCGAAGGGGCGCCTGCGTCCGATTCCGTCTCCCTTGCGGGAGACTGGAGATTCAAACCGGGCATGGACCTCGCCACCGCTCCGGCGAAGCCCGTGCCGCCCGTCTACGTCGAGACGAACCACCGCCTTCCAAGCGTATTGTTCAACGGTATGATCGCGCCGCTCGTGCCGTACGGCCTGCGCGGCGTCCTGTGGTACCAGGGCGAAAGCAACGCGAGCCGCGCACGTCAATACCGCACGTTGTTTCCGGCGCTGATCAACGATTGGCGCGCGGCGTTTCGCCAGGGCGATCTGCCGTTTCTGTTCGTGCAACTCGCGAGTTACGGGGCGCAAACTTCCGATGCGAATGCGCAGTCGCCGTTCGCCGAACTGCGCGACGCGCAGGCCCATGCGTCGCATGCGCCGAACACCGGCATGGCCGTGACCATCGACATCGGCGACGCCGAAAACATTCATCCGCGCAACAAACAGGACGTTGGGAAACGCCTCGCGCTGCTTGCGCTGAAACAGGTCTACGCGCAAAACGTCGCGGCGAACGGCCCGTCGATTCGGGATGCGTCCGTAACCGGAAGCGTTGTGCACGTCCGGTTCGATCACACCGACGGCGGCCTAAGCACATCGGATGGCGCGCCCCCGCGCGGTTTTGCAGTGGCGGGAATCGACAACATCTTCCACTGGGCCGACGCGCGGATCGAAAACAACCTCGTCGTTCTAACGTGCGCGCACGTGGCCGAACCGCGCTACGTGCGCTACGCTTGGGCGGACAACCCGGACTGCAATCTCCGCAACGCCGCCGGGCTTCCCTGCGCGCCGTTCCAAATCGAAGTGAAATAGGCGAATCGCGGCGCGGGCACATTCAGCCGGATCTCGCTGCGACGCGATATCAGACGGCGTCACTACTCCGAGTCCCGCGAAGCCTTTGCAAAGTTCGCCCGTCGAATCTTATAATCATGCAATCCGTGCCGGGGTGGCGAAATTGGCAGACGCGCCGGACTCAAAATCCGGTTCCCGCAAGGGAGTGGGGGTTCAAGTCCCTTCCCCGGCACCAGTTTTGGTTACGTGTCTCGACCGCCGCGAATCGCTGAACTCGCTTTCCCGGCGGAGGCGCCCGATCGCCTGTCAATTCACTGCTCAATGACTACTAAGAAACGCAAGCCGAGCCGGGTCTGGCTTACCGCAAATCTGTGTCTCGCAGCCGCGGCGTTATTCATCACGTCGCTGTACGTCATCGGCTGCATCCAGCAAGCGCGCGGCAAATACCGTCATGAGCGTGACACGCGCGACCACGTCAAGGGCCAAGTCCAACCCGTCCCCCACGAGCGCAACAAATAGCGCTGAGTATGCGCCGACTCGTACCCGCCCGGGACATGCATGACAGGAGCCGGCCCAATCGCGATCCGGCGCGGCCGGCATCGAACTCGCAAACGCTCCTATGAAATAATGCAATGGGGCACGACGAGTGCGTCAACGCTTCCCTCGAGAAGATTCCGTGCCCCGTTTGGGGGGTATCATGGGACACAGTGACCGCAGGGCATTCTTGAAGTATTCGACGTGTACGGCCGCCGCCGCGCTGGCGGGACCGTTTATCGCGGCGTCGCGCGCGAGCGCAAACGACCGGATTCGCGCAGCAGTCGTGGGTGTCAGGGGGCGCGGCGTGGACCACATGTCCAGTCTCAACCGGCTGGGCAAGGCCAACGTAGAGTTGGTGGCTATCTGCGACTGTTACGAGAATACGGTGAACGAACGCGCCGGGCAATTCGAAAAACAGTTCGGCAAGAAGTTGCGGACGTGCATCGACATGCGGGACATCTTCGCCGATAAGGACATCGACGTCGTCACGTTCGCCATACCGAACCACTGGCACGCTCTCGCGACCATCTGGGCATGCGAAGCGGGCAAGGACGTCTACATCGAGAAACCCGCGGCCCATACCATCGAAGAAGGCCGCAGAATGGTCGAGACCGCGCGTAAACACAAACGCATTGTTCAAGTCGGCACACAATGCCGCAGCAGCGCGAACATTGCCGAGGGAATCCGTAAACTCCACGAGGGCGTCATCGGCGAGGTGTACATGGCGCGGGGCATCGCCTTCAAGCTGCGCGACACCATGGGGCACCCGAAGGATATACCGGTCCCGGAAAGTCTTGACTGGGACCTGTGGCTCGGTCCGGCCGCAGACCGCCCCTACGCCGACATCTGGTACTACCAATGGAACAACTTTTGGGATTTCGGCGACGGACAGATCGGGAACCAGGGCGTACATCAGATTGACGTGATGCGCTGGGGCCTCAAGCTCGATTCACACGCGTCGATGGTGCAGTCGATGGGCGGCGCACTGGTCCACGACGAATACCGCGAGACGCCAAACATGCAGAGCGCATCGTGGACGTTTGACGGGCGCAAGACTTTCGCCCAGTTCGAGGTCCGGCAGTGGTACACAACGACCGAGGCCGGCATGGGCGACGAGTATCCTTTCGTCGACGGCGAAAGCGTCGTCGGCGTGACTTTTTTCGGCAGCGATGGCTTCATGATCATTCCCGACTACAGCAGTTACCACACGTTCATGGGCGCGAAACGCACGCCGGGCCCGTCGAACTCCGATCCCAAGAATCCAATGGGCGACCTCCCCCACTTCGAGAACTTCATCAACGCAGTCCGCAGCCGCAAGCACGAGGACCTGAACGCCGACATCGAAGAGGGCCATCTTGGCGCTGCGATGTTCCACCTTGCGAATATCGCGTATCGCACGGGCAAGACGCTGCGCTTCGATCCCAAGACCGAACGCTTCACGGACGACGATGCGAACAGACTACTGGGTCGGACATACAGACCACCGTACACAATTCACTGAATGCCCGTGGAGGCCGGGCATGACGGCATTATGTACTTCTACCTATTTGCCCATCGTGTTGCACACGCCGCGTGATGTCCCCATGCTGCGAAACGACCCCTGTTTGGTTGACATACGCCGGCGTTTGTGCGAATCACGAGAAAGCGTGTTTGTGCGGTGTACTCATCGAGCCGTGGGGTCTTGAGGGCGCGCTCTCCACCCCCGTTCATCTTCCCTTCATCTAGGATTGCTATCGTTTCTTTCGTCGGCCGGGCACGACGGGCGCGCCGGGCACTTGAAAGGAGTCTCACCATGATTCGTACATCGTCGTTTTGGACCGCCTGTGTTGCGGGGTTGGTCCTGGTTTGCGCATCGGTACTTGCGGTGTTCGCGGCGGACGACAAACGCGGGGACGAAGCGGAGCCCGGCGAAAAGAAAGTTTCGCTGGACTCGCTGCCGGAGGTCGTGCGCCAGGCCATCCTGAAAGAGGCAGGAAACGGGAAAATCGAGGACATCGCCGAGATGTCGCGGAATGGCCAGACCTTCTATGAATTCGATGTAGTGGCCGATGGGAGGGAAACCGAAATTCACATCGGTACCGACGGAAAGCTCCTCGGCAAGAAGGACGAGGGCGCCGCACGCGGCAAATTGGCCGCGAAAGCGCGGCAACACCGGGTTGAGTTTACGAACACGTTTGGCCTGGAGAAGTGCACGTTCGCAACCACCGGGCGAAACGCGTATTTCATCCTCGAACCGGGATACCAACTCACCTTGGAACACAAAGACGGCGATGAGACAGAACAGCTCGTCATTACGGTGCTGAACGAAACGGAAAAGGTCGGTGGTATCGAGACACGCGTTGTCGAAGAACGCGAATCGGAGAACGGCGAACTGAAAGAAGTCTCGCGCAACTATTTCGCGTTCTGCAACGAGAATCGCGGCATTTTCTATTTCGGCGAACAAACGACGAAATACAAGAACGGCCAACCCGGAATCGCGAATGACTCGTGGCGCGCGGACAGCGCGGACTGCAAGCCGGGCCTTGCCATGCCGGGCCTCGTACTCGTTGGATCGCGCTACTACCAGGAGTGGGACCCGAAAGCGGCGATGGACCGCGCAGAGATTGTCGCGTTGGACGAAACGCTGGAAACGCCCGCAGGCACGTTTGAGCACTGTCTAAAAGTGCAGGAATCGAATCCGCTGGAAGGGGACGAGGAAGAGTTCAAGCTGTATGCGCCGGGAATCGGGTTGATTCAGGACGAAGACCTCCTGCTCACGAAATTCGGAACGATAACCCTGTAGTATTTGCTCGCACCCCCTACCGGGAGTCAACCGCGGCATGAGAGTCTTACTGATCGAGGACTACGGACCGCTGCGCAAGTCCGTGACCCAAGGACTACGCGAGGCCGGGTTCGCCGTCGATGCCACCAAGGACGGCGACGAGGGCCTCGCGTATGCCGAAGCGGGCGACTATGACGCGATCCTCCTCGACCTTATGCTGCCTAAAATGGATGGTTTGACCTTGCTCAAACGGCTCCGAGAGAGCGGCAACGCAGTTCACATCCTTGTTCTGACGGCGAAAGACACTCTCGAGGATCGCGTAACGGGACTGAACCTGGGCGCGGACGACTATCTCGTGAAGCCGTTTGCGTTCGAAGAGTTGCTCGCGCGCATTCACGCGCTCGTGCGGCGGAAGTACAACGCCAAATCGTCAACAATACGCATCGGCGACTTGCAGATCGATCGGACCGCGAAGACCGTATCGCGCGCGGGACACCCAATCGATCTGACCGCGCACGAATACTCCATCCTCGAAATCCTCGCGCTGAAGGCCGAAAGCGTCGTCACGCGTTCCATGATTTGGGACCGCATCTATACCTTCGATGCCGAGCCGAACAGCAACGTAATCGAAGTGTTCATCGGCAATTTGCGAAAGAAACTCGAACGCGATGGGTTGCCGCGGCTCATTCATACGCGCCGCGGTCTCGGTTACGTGCTTCGGGAGCCGTAGGGATGCAGTCGATCCGCAAGCAACTCCTTATCGGCGCGATCGGCGCGATGGTCGCCCTTCTGGTCGCGTCGGGCACATTCCTGTTTATTATGGTGCGCAAGAGCCTGCTCGATCAGTTTGACGATGCGCTCGTCGAGCAAGCGGAAGTGTTGTCGTCCGGCGTTGAAATCAAATCGGGACTTGTTGTCTTCGACAACGAGGACTTCGACATGGACGAGTTTCAGCGAGACGACGGCGGCGCGTACCTGCAAATATTCACGGACGGAGACGTAGTCGTATATCGGTCTCCTTCCCTCAAAGAAACCAGTCTTACGTACGGGCCGGATGAAAACGAGGGGCCGGTGATCGGCTGGATCGACCTGCCCGGCGGGCGGAACGGACGCGCCGCATACCTCTACTTCGCGCCCGCCATTGACGAGGAAGACAACTCCGAATCGGAAATCGCAATGGCCACCGCGCGGCGCGACCGGATCGAGCTGATTCTGGCCCGCGATATTGCACCGGTCATGGCCACGCTCGGGCGCCTGGAGTTGATTCTGCTGGCGTTCGGCGCCGGCACAATCGCCATAGCCGCGGCGCTCCTCCACGCCGTAATCAACCGCGCGATAACGCCGCTCGATGCGCTCGCGTCGGCGATAGGCACGGTCAAGCCCGACGACCTATCAACTGTCATCGCTATTCGGGGATGTCCTGCCGAATTAAGGCCTGTCGTGGACCGGCTGAATGAGATGCTCGCATGCCTGAAGCAGGCGTTCGATCGCGAGCGCGGCTTCAGTGCGGACGTTGCGCACGAATTGCGCACGCCATTGGCCGGCATTCGATCGACGCTCGAAGTCGCGCTATCGCGCGAACGCACCGCGCCAGAGTACGAGTCCACGCTGAGAGACTGCCTCGACGTTGCGGACGACATGCAGGCAATGGTGGAGAACCTGCTTACGTTGGCGCGGCTCGATTCGGGCGAGTTCGAGGTCGTCCCGGAAGAGACGACGCTCGACACGCTCCTCGAGTCCACGTTCGCGCCGATGCGATCCGATTTTGCCGCGCGGTCCATCAATGTGCATTGGCACGTTGAGAAAGACCTCCAACTCGAGTCCGACACGGCCCTGTTGCGCATTGTCGCGCGAAACGTGTTCGACAATGCGCTCTCGTACACCAACGATGGCGGCTGGGTGGACATAGCGGCACGGAGTAACGGCGCGCGCGCGGTGTTGCGCGTGCGCAATTCCGGGTGCGGTATTTCGCGGGAGCAGGCCAAGAATGTATTCGGCCGGTTCTGGCAGGGAGATACTTCGCGCAGCATGACGGGCGCGCACTACGGACTCGGCCTGTCGCTGGTCCAAAAGATCGCGATCACCCTCGGAGGCACAGCCGAGGTGGAACTGGGCGAGGACGGCGTTTTCGGAATAAACATTACGGTTCCCAAGACGATGCTCCGCGCCTGACGTGTAACGGGGTCAATCCTGACCGTTTCTCCCGGGTTGACCTGAAAGGAAGCAGACATGAACATCGCGAAGCGAAGGAAACTGTTTCGGCCCTTCTTGGTGACCGCAGCGTTCTGCGTGATCGCCGCGCTGGCAGGTTGTCCCCACCCGCCGCGCGGGGTACTGAAAGAGGCCAAACTGCTGATTGAACATAATGCGACGGATGAAGACACCGGATTCCAGGCCTTCGCGGACGGAGAGCCGTGGAATAACCTCTCGATTTGCGGTCCGCATTTTCGCCAGATTCTACGGGTGTGTGCCGGCGGCGGATTGCGCGATTTCGGGCTGACGGAGCTGTTTTTCGAAACCAACGAACCGGCGAATGCCGATGTGCCGATCGATGACGTCCTTGCGCGGATGCCCGAAGGAGACTACCGATTCGCCGCGCACACCGTGGGTGCTCCCGCGAGCATGGGAACGGCTTTGTTGACGCACGCAATCCCGATGGGGCCGGAAATCCTGACGCCTGGCAAAGTCGAAAAAGGACTCGATCCGGCCAATGTCTTCATTTCCTGGGAGGCTGTCTCCGAGGATATTCATGGCGGAGCGGCTACCATTGTCGGTTATCAAGTGATTGTGGAAGAGGACGCGGAGCCCGAGTTTCCGCAAGGGTTTTACCGGCCGTGGATGAGCATCCACGTGCCTGCGTCAGTCACCGAGGTCAACGTCCCATCGGAGTTCTTGGAGGACGATGCCTGCTATAAGTTCGAGGTGCTGGCGATTGAGGAGTCGGGAAACCAGACACTTTCCTCCGGTGAGTTCGAGACCGGACAAGGCTGCGCCGCAAAGGCTGTGAAAGGCAATGGGCCGCCCGCGTTAACGGCGGCGAAGCTCTTAATTGAGCACAACGCGACCGACGAGGACACAGGTTTCCAAGGTTTCGGCGATGGCGAACCCTGGAACCGGCTGACGATTACGGGGCCCGATAATCAGACGATTGTTACCGTCACGCCGAAAGGCAGTCTCTTCAATTTCGGGCTTACGGAACTGTTCTTCGAGACGAACGAGCCGCCGAACGCGGATGTCCCGATCGAAGACGTGCTGGCGCGGCTTCCGGAGGGCACGTACACATTCGAGGCCGGCCACGTGAACGGCGCGAAGAGCTTGCTGACGGCGGACTTTTCGCACACGATTCCCGCGGGGCCAGTGCTCGTCAGCCCCGAAGACGGGGACGAGAATGTGAATCCCGACGCCGTGGTTATCGAATGGGAACCGGTCACATCTGCCATCAAAGGCGGCCAAGCGATCACGATCGCCGGATACCAGGTGATCGTGGAGTTGGACAAGAAGCCGCGGTTTCCCAATGCCTTTGCTCAGCCGGAGTTCAACATCTTCATGCCTGGAACGGCGACCAGTGTCAGTGTGCCTGCCGCGTTCTTCGAAAGCGGCAAACCCTACGCATATGAAGTGTTGGCGATTGAGGAGACGGGCAATCAGACTCTCTCCGCGGCGGAGTTCCGGACCAAATAGCAGTTGCGCGGGGTGCGGAATGGGCTTGCCGCACCCCGCCGACTTACTTCCAGTTATAGCGAATCAACTCCGCCTTGTCGCCGAAGTAGATTCCACGATCGTCGATGGCGAATCCGCAGCGGATGGAATTGGGATATTCGGCCAGGACAGTTGTGGCGAACGTTTCGGGATCGAGGCGGAAGATTTCCCTGTTCGCGACGCCGTAGAGCAGTCCATCTTTCCAAAGCCCAAGCGACACGTCGAGCACTGACCCAACACCAAGGCTCGACTTGTGCACGATCTCATTTTTGTCGATGTCGTATGCGAAGAGATCGTCGCCGTTTGCGATTCCGTAGACGCGACGACCGACAATCGCGATTGCGCGAATGTACTCGGATTTTTCATAGGGGACCATTTCCCCAACGAGCTTCTTCTGCTGTGGATCGAAGACGAAGAATTTCGCTTCAGTTTGCGTGGGCGTCGTTCCGCCGCCGCCGTGAATACTCGTGCCGCCGAAGAGCATCCCGCTCGTTGCATCGTAGGCAAGCGCCGCGATGGACTGGTCCGCGATGAGCGGATGGTAATTCTCGACCAACTTATCTTGCACCGGGTCCCACACGCCGAGCGCGCCACCGAGCCGGCCGTATTCCGGAAAGCTTCCGATGTAAATCCAGTCGTTCGGGCCGTGCACCATCGCGCGCGGGCGCAGATGCCCGGGCCCGAGTCTGCCAAACGCCCGCGGATTGTTCGCCGCTTCCGGTCCGTAGTTCCACGGTTTCGTTGGATCGTACTTCGACAAGAACGAGCCGGGATACGCGCACAAGTACAGAACGCCGTGGTGGTCGAGGAACGAATAAATCTCGCCGCCGACGTCCGTTGGGTTGCCGGGGTTTTCGAGCGCGCCCGTCGCAGGTTCGTACCAAAACATCTCGAGTGGCATGAATGTTCCGCCGTAGATTCGTCCGGGCGGGCCATTCGCAACTTGGAACAACCCCGCGCCGTCGCCTGCGTACTTAAACGTCTTATGCGCGACGCTGCCGTCGGGCAATGTCAGGTCGTAGGCGCCGTTCAGCGTGACGTTGGAAACGACGCGGCCATCCTTCAGCGTCAGATTGGCCGCCATCGCCGGGACGTTCGGCTCTTCGGTCAGCGTTCCATCCGGCTGCACCTTGAGTGTTACGGAAACGGCGCGCTTAATCTCGCCGTTTTCGGGATCGCCGTTAACCACTTCCATTTTCGTCGCGGAAACGTACACGTTTCCGTCAGCGCCTTTCGAGACGGACGTCTGAATTTGCGCCGGGTCGCCACGGTACGCGTCAGGCAGAATTGACTTGTGCCCGCGCGTCTTCGGATCGTAGACAACCAGGTTTGCCTTGCCGTAGCCGATGGCGACGTAAATCTTTCCGTCCGGACCCGCGGCGACGCTGCGCGAGTACATCATCTCGTCGTCCATGCGGCCGAGGTCTTCCATCGCGCCGGACTTCGGGTCGTACGATACGAGCTTGGCGTTCGGATACGTGCAGCCGTATAGCTTCTCGTCGGGACCGATACAGAACTGCCAAAGGTAGGTTTCCGTTTCCGAGGGCCTGCCTACAATCTCGATCTGCTTGTCAGGTTGTCTCGGGTCGAATACAAGCAACTGTCCGTTATCCGACGCATCGGGACCTTCGTGCGTGCCGAGGTAAATCTTGTTGTCCGGCCCGACGATGAACCCCCAGGCGCCCGTGCCCACCGGGGATTTGAACTGTTCGGACGCGCCGGTATCGGGATCGATCGCGACGAGAAACAGCTTGCCGCCGTCCTGGCGAAAATTGACGTAAATGCGCTCCGATCCGTCCGTCGGGCCCGGGCCAACGAGTACGCCCATGACGCCCGCTTTCAACACGGGTTTACCGAGCGACTCGAACGGCGCGGGGAGCGGATCCGCCATCGCGCAAACGGCGAACGCCACCAGCAGATAGGTTCTCATGCAAGCTCCCCAGGGTAAATGCGTGCGCGAGCGCCGCTACGGATTCGTTCCCGTCGTCTTCTTCGCAATGCCGGACAGCAGACTGCGGTTCACCTTCATGTTCGTGTCCGCTTCGTCCGGCCAGTTCAGGAACGTGAACGGGATTTTGTACTTTGGCAGTTGCCGCGCGAGATGCATCTGCATGGCGGACTGCAGCACGTGGTACTTCTCGTCCTTCTTCACAAATGCCACAAGCCGCGCGCCGAACTCCGCATCTTCAACCGGAACGACGACGCACTGCAAAACGCCGGGCAACTTGCACAGGCATTTCTCGATCTCTTCCGGTTGAACGTTCTCGCCGCCGGAAATGATCATGTTGTCTTTGCGGCCGATTACGTTGAGGTTTCCGTGTTCGTCGAATCGGCCGAGGTCGCCGGTAGCGAACCAGCCCTTGGCGTTCACGGGCAGCGAGATGCCGCCCGGATCGATGTATCCGCGGAACAACGTGCTGCCGCGCACGAGAATCTCGCCGTCTTCGCCAATCATGACCGAATCGGGCCGTAGCGGCGCGCCCGACGTAAGCAGCGTTTCGAGCGACGCCCCCGGCGGCGTCGTCGTCACCTGTGACGCCATTTCCGTAAGCCCATAGGTTGTGTGGACGGGCAAACCCAATTCGTGCGCCTGTCGAAGCAGCGACGCGGAGATTGCGCTTCCACCGAGGAGGATTGCCTTCAATCGCAACAACGCGGCGAGTCCGTTCTTGCTTTGCAGCAGGCGGAACAGTTGCGTCGCCACGAGCGAGACGTGCGTAACCTTGAAGTGGTTGATGTTGTATTCGAGCGATTCGCCGCTCTCGGGCACAACCACCGCCGCCCCGCCGAAGATGCAACGAAAAAGGATGCTCAATCCCGAGACGTGGTACAGCGGAAGCGATAACAGCCAGCGGTCGCCGGGCGACACCGCGATGTTTAGGTTCGACGCGACGGCGTTGTAACAATGGTTTGCGAGCGTGTGCAGTGCAGCCTTCGGTTCGTCCGAACTGCCGGACGTAAAAAGAATCGTCGCCGCCTGGTCCAACCGGAACGCGCTCGGAACGCCCTCGCCCGCGAGATCGACTTTCTTCAGGTCTTCAATGCGCAGCGTCGGCATGTGGCCGAGCCGCACCATCGAGAAAAACTCGTCCACCAACAGCGCCATGCCGCTGATGCGGTGCAGTTGTTCCGCGAGACCGTGGCGCGGGATGCGGGTGTTCAAGAGGCACGCAATGACGCCACGCTGAAAACAGCCCATGAGCAACGCCGGAATGCGCGTGCTCGGGAGCGCAAGGATGCCGATGCGATCGCCGCGGCCGATGCCCGCCGTACCCAGGGCAGCCGAGAGATGGCGCGCGAGTTCGTCGTATTGGCGGTACGAATAGGATTTTTGATCGCCGATGATCGCGGGGAGATCGCCGTAGCGCAGGGCCGCCTTCGTCAACGGCCACGACGATTCAATCATTCGCTACTTCCTCCAAACCGTCCGGCGAAAACCGGGCCGCGATCGCATTGGCCCCGGCAAGGTCAATCGCGCCGCTCACAATCGGCAACGGCGCGTCCAGCACATCGCCGCCGAACCACGCCGCCGTGTCCAAGCCCGCGGGCAACGCCCCGTCGCCCGCGCACGCGGCAAGGTTCGCGAGCGCAACCAGACCTAGACCGGACTCAAATGATGAACTGATGACCAGATCGGCGTCAATCCGGCGCTGCTTCGTGAGCAGGTGCGCTAGATAGGTGAGCGGCATGCCCACGAGCGTCGGCTTTACCACCCACGCGCGCGCCGCGAGGATTGCGCGCAAGAGCGGGTCTGCGTCCGCGGGGACGTGCGCGAACGGATCGAGAAACTCGGCCTGCCGCCATTCGTGCAAGCGGGCCCAACCCGCGTCCTGCAAGGTCTCGTCGACCGCAATGGGTATCGGCGACCGCGCCGCAAATTCGTCCAACCGGTGCGGCTCGTCGATCGGCTCCTCGATGTACGCGATTTCGCAGTCTGCAACTCGCCGCGCAAACTCCAGCGCGTCATCGAAACTCCAGCTACGGTTGGCATCGAGCCGAATTTCGACGCCTTCACCAATCGCGCGGCGTATCCCGCGAACCGATTCGAGGTCCGATTCTATCGCCACGCGGCCGACCTTTAATTTGATTGCTGTATAACCGTTGTGCGCCGCGGACTCGGCGGCGTCCGCGGCGGCAGCCCCGGACGTCGTGATCAACGCGTTGACTGGCACCCGCGTTGCTGGAGACTCCGCTAACAGATCCGCGGGCGACTTCGCATTCGACTGCGCGGCAAGATTCCATAGCGCGCATTCAATCCCAAATCGAACAGACGGCGGAAACGGCTCGCGGTCCCGCAGCGCCGCGCGCGTCGCTGGCGAAGCACCAGCCCGTCGCTCCAGAAACTGGATGCAGCGGCGCGCCGACGCCAGCGCTTCGTCAAGTGTTTCGACGCTAAACTGCGGCAGTGGCGCGATTTCGCCGTAGCCCACGGCCGCTCCATCGCCATGAATCGCGACGACGATTCCGGTTCTGCGGTCAATTGTCGCTCCGCGCAGCTCGAGCGGGTGCGCGCATGGCAGCGAGTACCGATAAAAGTTTGCGCCCGCTAGCTTCATAGCACCCAACAGAGCGAGAATGCGGCGCTGAAAACAAGGAGCAATTTGCCCGTCGCTGCGAGCGCGTTGTTGAGCGTGGGCCCGTCGGTCGAGGCCTGCACGGCTGCCAGCGGACCGCGCGCGACGACCGCGCACGCAACGCAGACCAGCAGGAACCAATAGTCACGCGTGATAAGCGCAAAGTATGCCGGGATGAAAAAGCAGGCGACCGCAACGCAGGCCGAGTACTCCCACCGGGCAAACCTCCTGCCAAACCTCACCGCCAGTGTCCTCTTGCCCCCCAAACGGTCTTGTTCGATGTCCCGCAGGTTATTGACGGTCAACAGTGCCGTGGAGATGAGTCCCGGCGCTACGCTCGCTACAAAAACCGGCATCGATAGTTCCAGTGCGTGAAGGTAATACGTGCCGCATACGGCCACCGGACCAAAGAAGATCAAGACGAAGACATCACCGAGTCCCAAATAGCCGAGCGGAAATGGTCCACCCGTATAGAGAATTCCGCATAGAATCGACACAACTCCTACCGCGAGATATGGCCACCCGCCGCGATAGATGATGTATGCGCCAGGGATCAACGCGAACGCGAACGCCGCCATATAGGCGACGCGCATGGTACCGGGCGTGACCAGGCCCGCCTGCGTCGCGCGCGTCGGGCCGATGCGTTCGGCGGTGTCGGTGCCCTTGACGAAATCGAAGTAGTCGTTGGCGAAGTTGGTCCCGATCTGAATGAGTATCGCGCCGATCAAAGCGCACGCAAACGACGGCCAATGCACACGCCCGAGATCGTGGTACGCGATCGCCGTTCCAATGACCACCGGCGCCACCGCCGCCGGCAAGGTCTTCGGCCGCGCGGCCATTAGCCAAGTATTTAGCATTGAACTCATCGGCGAGGCGGCTTATGTCGGTTCAAGATTTGGATTCCCCGTGCTCCCCGTGTCCCCGTGGTCATCAATTCCTTGTACTCGTTGCGTTCTTTCGCGGCTAGGGAAACCGCTTGAACTTCTTGAAGTCCGGTTTGCGCTTTTCGTTGTATGCGTTGCGGCCTTCCTGCCCTTCTTCGGTCATGTAAAAAAGCATCGTCGCGTTGCCCGCGAGTTCCTGCAATCCGGTTTGCCCATCGCAGTCCGCATTGAGCGCGGCCTTCAAGCAACGAATCGCGATCGGCGAATTCGCCAATATCTCCCGGCACCACTGCACCGTTTCTTCTTCGAGCCGCGCGTACGGCACGACAGTGTTCACGAGTCCCATATCGAGCGCCTGTTGCGCGTTGTATTGCCGGCACAGGTACCAAATCTCGCGCGCCTTCTTCTGGCCCACGATGCGCGCCATATAACTTGCGCCGAACCCGCCGTCAAACGACCCCACCTTCGGTCCGGTCTGCCCAAACACGGCATTGTCCGCCGCAATCGTCAAATCGCACACAAGATGCAGAATATGTCCGCCGCCAATCGCGTAGCCCGCGACCATCGCGATCACCGGTTTCGGACACGTGCGAATCTGCCGCTGGAAATCCAGCACGTTCAGTCGCATCGTGTTCTTCTCGTCGTCTTTGTACCCCGCGTCGCCGCGAATCTTCTGGTCGCCGCCGCTGCAAAACGCCTTCTCGCCTTCGCCGGTCAGGATGACGACCCCGATCTCCTCGTCGAAGCGCGCGTCGTGCAGCGCGTGCATCATCTCGTCGACTGTCAGCGGACGAAACGCATTGCGCACCCGCGGCCGGTTGATAGTGATTTTCGCGATGCCCTCGGCCTTGTGATATTTGATATCCGTGTAGGTGCCGGCCTCGCGCCAGTCGATTTTCTGAGACATTTCATTCCTTCTTGCAGATGTGTTCAGGGTCTAGGGGTCAGGATTCAACAGTGCATCGGTTTGTCTATTCCGCTGAGCCCTGACCCCTGGACCCCAGACCTTGGTCCTACTTCAGAGCGGCCTTCAGAAACGCGTAGATAAGGTCATTATATTCGTCCGGCGCTTCTTCGTGCACGTTGTGTCCCGCTCCGGAGACAATCGCGATTTTCGCTGCACCGCACGCCCCTACCATCTCCCGCGCAACGGCGCAGTACTTGGAGTCCGACTCGCCCGCCACGACAAGCGAAGGGATATGGTTGCCTTGCCACTCGTCCCACATCGGCGGTTGATTGCCAACGCTCATGCCGTGCAGCGCGCGCGCCAATTCGCGCGGGTCGTTACGCATGCGGCCGGCCTTAATGTGCGCCAGCAACTCCGGCCTCGCCGCCAACGATGCAAATAACGGTTGCTCGTACCACGCATCGAGAAAGGCGGCCATTCCCCGGTCTTCGAGCATAGCCGCCCAACGCTCGTCCGCGGCGCGCCGCTCGCCGCGCTCGGCCTGCGAACGCAGTCCCGGCGAGGCCGACTCGATAACCATCGCATCGATTCGCATCGCATAGATCGACGCAAGATACAGCGCCAAACGCCCGCCCATCGAATAACCAACGAGGGAAAACGATGCGGCATCGCATGTATCGATCAAATCGATCACCGCAGTCGCGGCGGCCTGCATTGTGTAGTCATCGTCGCCACCGCCGACGGACCCGCCATGCCCCGGCAAGTCGACCGCGAGACATCGATACGCCCCTCGAAGAGTTTCCGTCGCCTCGCGCCAGTCAGCGCGCGAACCAAGGAACCCGTGGAGAAACACGACGAGCGGTGCGCGTTGGCCGCCATGGATAGAATGGGTGAGTTGCATGACGCGCGTCTTTCCGGCAAAGGCTCAGCGGCCAATCGGACTCAATTGACCTGTCCCAATCCGGACATCACGACACGGAAAATCGGTCACATGATCGTGCATCGAACGACATAATGCGGCGGGTGTACGCAGGTCACGCCGCGGCGTCTTCGGCTTTCTGCGGACCGTTGTCGCGAAACACCAATGCAAACAGAATCGTAATTACGACAGCCATGATGCCGGGAACTAGCCAGATGCCTTCCCAGTTGTGCTCGACTTTGCCCACCGGCTCCGTCAGCTTATAGATGTCCACTATGCGGCCGCTGATGTTCGAACCAATGACCATGCCCGCGCCGTACGTGACAACACCGATGAAACCCTGCGCGCTTGCGCGCACGGTGTCCGGCGCCTTCTTGTCGACGTAGAGCTGGCCGGTGACGAAAAAGAAGTCGTAGCAAATGCCGTGGAGGATAATGCCGACGTACCACATCCACATTCCCGAGGTCGGGTTGCCGTAGGCGAAAAAGAAGTAGCGTATTGCCCACGCCACCATGCCGATCAGCAGCATCTTCTTCACGCCCAATCGAATGAAGAAGAAGGGCATTACCAGCATGAAGAAGACTTCGGACATCTGCCCCATGGTCTGTTTGCCGGCTGCGTTCGAGACTTCATGCGCGTTGAGAAACATGTTCGTGAAGTTGTAGTAGAACGCGAGGGGAATGCAAATGAGCAGCGAACAGACGACGAACACTGCAAAGGAGCGCTCTTTCATCAGTCCCAGCGCTTCGAGTCCGAGCACGTCGCTCACGGTTACCTTCTTACCGCGTGACTTGGGCGGCGTATGGGGCAGCGAAAAGCTGTACAGTCCCATGAGCAGCGAAGAGCCTGCGGCCATCTGGAGCGGAATCGCCGTGTTCTCGACTCCCATCCAGCCAACGAGAAGTCCCGCCACAATCCAACCGAGCGTACCCAACACACGCACCGACGGAAACTCTTTCGACGGGTCTTTCATCTGCTCGAACGAGATCGCATTGACCAGCGAGATTGTAGGCATGTAACACAAAGCATAAGCAAGCGCGACAAAGAAAAACACCGTTGGGTCTTTCACCGTGGAGAGGTACCACATGATACCCGCGCCGGCGAGATGGAGGACTCCGAGGACGCGCTCCGCGGAGAAGAACTTATCCGCAATCATGCCCACAATAAACGGCGCGACAATTGCCCCCCAGTTCGTTGTGCTGTATGCGCTGCCGATGGCCTGACCGCTGAACTTCAGTTCGCCGAGGTAGGTGCCCATCGTGACGAACCAGACGCCCCACACGAAGAATTCGATGAACATCATTACGGACAGTTGCACACGTACGGTCGCGTTCATGCTGGTCGATCTCCCTCACGCGCGCAGTCCGCGCGGCTTCCCCTACTCCATTCCGCCTTCAAGCACCGGCGCGCACCCCGCAGTTTTCCTCGTGCTCGTGCGCGTAATCGTAATCGTAATCGTAATCGGTAAACAATGTTGGGCGAGGCGCGCGAGAAAAGGGCCCAACCGACGCGGGGGCGTTCCCGCCAACAGCACGGTCAATTGCCGTAAACCCGGGCAATCGCGTAGTTCAGCGACGACTCGAGCGCGACGCGCGGCTCAATCGGGACCCCCATCGCCTTCTCGACCTCGTTGATGGCCGTAAAGTCCAGCGGATTGGCCATCGCGAGCAGGATACGCCCGGCGTCCTTCTTGACGGCCAGGCATTTGTGCGCCTCCGCAAATTCGCGTGGGAGCGCCTCGGCAACGTCGCGGTCGATGTTGCTGTCGTCGAGCGAAATAGACTGCATGCGAAGCTGCTTCTCCAGCGCCTCGACGATGTCGCCTTCCTCGGCGTAGCCCAGCCGCATCAAGGTGGCCCCGAGCAATTCCCGCGTCGTTGCGTGGTGCGTGAGCGCCGAATCCAATTGCGGTTTGGTGATAACGCCCGCCTCGACGAGCAGCACGCCAAGTTGCTTGGTGTCCCCCGCGTCCGGCGGCAGCATCAGCGCCTCGGTTTCGCTGTCATGGTCCACGCTCGCGCGCAGTTTCGGGCTGGCCTCCGCGGGAAACGTAACGGGCTGGCGCACGCCTTCGATGGCGCGCTCGACTTCCAACAATTCCCTGCAAAACGCGCCGCAGGAGTTGTGACGGTCTTCACGCTGTTTGCTGAGCGCCTTGAGCAGCACACGGTTGACGGCCTCGTGACAATACGGAATAGGCGACGGCAAACGCTTCTGTATTTGCATGGCGATTGCGCCCTTGTTGAACGGGGGCGCGCCGCTCAGCCACTCGTAGATAGTCGCGGCAAGACTGTACAGATCGCTTCGATGGTCGAGGGGTTCGCCAACCAGTTGTTCCGGACTCATAAACAGCAGGGTGCCGCTGGTCAGATGCCCGGACATACGCGCGCTCGCCTCCCGCGCCGTGCGCGCGATTCCGAAGTCTGCGAGCCGCACCTCGCCGTCCGTCGCCATGAGAATGTTCGCGGGCTTCACGTCGCGGTGAAGAATACCCTGCTTGTGCGCATGATCGAGCGCGCCGCACAACTGCTCGATCCACGGCAGCACCTCCGGCACCGTGTACGGCGTGTCCCGTTCGGACAGCAGCGTCGACATGTTGTTTCCGCCGACGTACTCCATGGTGATGAAGCGGTACCCGTCCATGTCCCAAAACGAGTGTACCGCGACGATGTTGGGGTGCCGCAGTTTGCGGGTGAGAAGGACCTCGCGCTTCAGGTCGGAAATGGCGCGGCGGTCGTCCGCAAACACCTTGTGAAGGACCTTGCAGGCAATGGGTTCGTCGTGGAGTTGGATGTCGGCTGCCAACCAGACGTTGCCCACGGCCCCCCGGCCCAAGTTACGCACCAGGTGGAACCGCCCCCCGAGGAGGTATCCAGGCTCGAAATCTTCTGCCATAGCTGCCGGGTTTGCGTGCTAACTGTTGGTGACAGGGCCAGAACCGGCGCATTGTGCCGAATCTGCTAAAACTCCCCTCGGGAATCGAGCCTAACAACTGCCCGGTTACAATTCAAGGACTGTCAATCTAAAATGAATGCCGCGCAGGCATCTTCGTCCGTTTCGATGAGCGTAGCAGCCGGGTTATGCGATCCGGCGCTCCGCGCCAATGGAGGTGCGTAACCATGTCACCCATCACTCGTACTTTCTTCACGGCGCCCGTGGCGTGGCTGGCCGCCTTGGCGGCAACGCTGGGCATGACGGCGCAGGCGGAAAACCTGCTCCACGCCCGCATCAGCCACGAATCCGGCGGCGCTCTCGTGCGCGGCACGGACGACGCCGACTGGAGCTACGCCACCATCAACACCATTATCCTCCCCGGCGATACGCTATGGATCGACCAGGAAGGCACGCTCGAGGTCGAAATGTCCGGCGGATCGTTCCTGCGCATGGCGGACCGGTCGAAGGCCGAACTTCAGACTCTGCCGCCCAGCGCATCCATTAACGCGTGGACCGGGTCCTTCTATGTTCAACGCGTCAGCCGCAGCACCGGCGACGTGAAATTGCGGACGCCGGCCGCGACGATCAACATCGATCGCGATACACAGGCGCGTGTCGATGTCGTCGGCGAAGGGTCGACCACGGTTTCTGTCCGTTGGGGCCGGGCGACGATTGTGACCGAGGGTGGCGCACCCATCGAAGCGACAAACGGCCAGCGCGTCTACATCGATCCGGGTTTGCTCCCGTCGAATCCTGTTCCATTCGACAAGACCGTTGAAGACTCCTTCGACGCGTGGAACCGCGAGCGCGCGCGTTTGCTTGCGCTCGGTGACACCGCGCTGCCCACAAGCGTCCGCGTTGACGATGCGCCGATCGGATACAGCGACCTCGCATCCTATGGCGAATGGGTGTACGTCGACAACCGCCAGTACTGGCGGCCGACAATCGTCCAAGACTACATTCCGTACCGTGACGGGTATTGGAGCTACGGCCCGGCATACGGCTATTCGTGGACGGGTTCGTACCCCTTCTGCTATGTCACCTCGCACTACGGCCGCTGGAACTACTACCCCGCGTATGGCTGGCTGTGGGGGTATGATCCGGTCTGGTCGCCGGCATGGTGCGCAACCGCCTATTACGGCGGCAACTTCGTGTGGTGCCCGATCAACTACTACAACCAACCGTGCAGCTACGGCGCGACCTTTGTCGTTGGCGGGATTCCGTTCAGCATCTCCTACAGTTCGTACTGCCGCGCTCCCGACCTGTACTACGGTCCGTGCTCGGTCTACCCGGCGTACAGCAACCTGTTCGTGAACGTGAATGCGAACGACATCTATATCTGGAATATCTATTCCGACAACTTCGTGCGCTCGTATCCGAACTTCAAGTACCCGAGCTACGGTTCGACCGCGCTGTTCCGCGACTATAGCCCGCGCCGCGTGATCCGCGGCATCGAGAGCGGCGGCGCCTTCACGGTAGCGGCATCGCAGCGCGCGCGCGCGCTGAACTCCGAATTGGGCCGCGCGGAATTCGCGTCGCGCAGCGTCGGCGGTCTGCGTTCCATTCGCACATCGCAAGTCAGCACCGCGCGTTCCGCGCAAGTGCGCAGCGCGTCGCTGAACCGTGACGCGTCGGCGCTGGACACCGGCTCCACCATCCGCCGCGCACAGAGCAGGCTCGAATCGCTGCGAGGAACCGACGACAGCAAGCCGCAGGTTATCGAAGCGCGCCGTTCCCGCGTGGCGTCGCTCGAGCGCAGCGCGTCCGAGGCGCAGCACAGCAAACTGCCGGGATCGACGTCGCGCATGTCGTCCGCGCGCAGCGTTCGAACAGACGGCCCTGTCGAGACGATTCGCGGACAGGGCGACCGTGCCGCGGTCGCGCGCAGTCTGAGCACGGATACGCCTCTTGACGCGGCGGCGCGTGAAGGAGTGCGCGTTCCCGGCGGCCTGAACCGCAAAGGCGACACTTCGACGGCGACGACTGACATCCCGCGCCAGCGCCCAATAGATCGCATCGCGGACCGCAAAGGCGACGATGCTGCGCCGTCGATCACGGACACGCCGCGCCAGCGGCCTACCGAGCGGATCATGGATCGCGAAGCCCGCCGTACGGAAGGAGCGGCATCCGGCAACAGCGCGCTCACGGACATAACCGGCCGCGGGCGTTCCGAGTCGGCAACGAGCCGGACCTTGGACAACACGCGCGTTCGCGTAAACGCGCCGGACGGCGCGGGCCGGACGCAAGTCCCGAGCACGGCGCGGCTGCCTGAACCGAAGCTGCCGCGTATCTCCGGTGGAGACGGGCGCAACGAGCGTTCGCAGTCGCTAGGCACGATTCCGCAATTGCCGCAGCGTTCACGCGCGGCGTACAACGCGCCGGTGCAGACGTACACGCCCGAACCGTCGACGCACGTGCCGCAGAGCCGCATCATTCAGGATACGTCGCGCGCGAATCGCATACGCGAGAACGTGCAGACGTACACGCCGCAAACGCAGGCGCCCGTACAGATGCAGTCGCCACGCATCGTGAACGACAATGCGCGCGCGCGGTACGAAGCGCCGCAGGTGAATACTCCGCAGCGGTTCGAAGCGCCGCAACAGCGATTCGAGGCGCCACAGGTCAATATCCCGCAACGCTTCGAGGCGCCCCAACAGCGATTCGAGGCGCCACAGGTCAATATCCCGCAACGCTTCGAGGCGCCCCAACAGCGATTCGAGGCGCCGCAGCAACGCTTTGAAGCGCCTCCGCAACCGCGATTCGAAGCGCCACGCCAGATCGAACGCCCGTCCATAGGCGACGGCGGCGGATCGCGGTTCGAAAGCCGCTCCGGCGGCGGCGGGGATGGCGGCGGACGCGGTCGCAGCCGTTAGTGCAATTCAAGCTTGAGCACACTGTCTATTTCGTGCTCCTGCTCGTGAGTCGTCATCGTACTCGCACTCGATACGCGAAAAGATCGAGTACGATGACGAGCACGAGCACGAGCACGCGGTGTAGCCGACCTTGAACCGCTCTAAAGAAAAACTTACCTGGGGCGCGAACGTAAACATTCGCGCCCCAGATTCTTCCCGTAACGCACTACTGGTTCATTCCATTTGAAATTGCGCGTGGCCGACGTACAGCGGAGTATCGATAAGCGCCGTACCCTGCTCGAGACGCAGCGGAACTTTTCCTCCCGATCCATCTCGTCTGGCTCGATTGCCTCCCCGACTCCCGACTCCTCATTCCTGCTGTCCTCTTCCATTTGAGATTTCAAATCTGAGATTTGAGATTTCCCCAACGGCACGGGATGCGCTATCACGCACAAATGGTATGAACCACTACGACAAATCGAATACGCGCCCTTCCGCGTCGTCTATTTCGTAGAGGCAAACGCAGTCCCGCCTCTGGAGGAACCTCATCATGCGCGCATACAAACTGGCACTCGCCGCCGCGCTGGCGCTGCTGATCCTGCTGGCTACCGGTTGTCCGCCCGGCGGACCGACGGGCGACACAGACTACGATATCGGGTATGCCGCAGGGTTCCTGCGCGATGACTTTTACTGGGACGGCTATTTCGACGGATGGGACACCATCGATGTCACTCCGTTCTATTACGATACAAGCGATATCCCATATATCGATGAACTCTCGTACGATGCCGGCTACTGGGACGGCGTGTGGTACGCGTACAACGACGGCTACTTCGCCGACTACCACTATGCGTTCATCGTAGGGTTCAGCGAAGGATACGACAACGCGTTCTGGAGCGATTACCTCGACTTCCTCGATTTTGACGAGCACCTCGAATTCCTGAATGGCGGTTGGTCCGACGGCTATCACGACGGCTATTCGGAAGGCCGTGTGTTCGGCGCGAACGACTACGAACAGGGTCTCAATTTCGATTGGCTCGACGCGCTCCTCGATTACGAATCCGGCACCGATCTGTATTTCCACGAAGTCGACGTCGGCACGGGCATCTATGGCCCAGTCGAGTTGTACGAGTACGGCACGGACCCGGCATCGCTGAAACGCGCCGCCGCAAAGGCCATGATGCGCTCTGGCCGCGCAGCCCCCTCGATTCGCAACGCGGAAAAGGGTACCACCACGAGCCTCGACTGGTTCCGCCCGTTCGACGAGGAAGCGGCGTACTTGCTCGATTTCGTTCCCGATCAAAGCCTGCGCGATTCGATCGAACTCCGGTTGACTACCACGTGGCTGGAACGCGTGAACGAATACCTCTACTACGCGAAATCCGGCGAAGCCAAAGCACACACCCAACGCGACCGGACCCGCTCAGAGTAGCGGGCCTCCCGGCTCCTTTCCGCGGCGCCACGCCCGCGGCGGCGTCCCCTCCGCCCGGGCGTGGTTGCATTTTGTGTCCCCGCGTGGCGCAGTCTAGGATTGTCTCACGTTCAACGGTGCAAACATTCGACGACACAATGAGGTTTACGCAGCCATGGCACTCACACCATCCCAAATGATTCCGCTGGGCACGAAGGCGCCGGCGTTTTCGTTGCCCGATACCGTCTCCGGCAAGGTCGTGTCGTTGTCGGACTTCAAAGAAAAGCACGGGTTGCTGGTGATGTTCATCTGCAATCACTGCCCATACGTCAAGCACATCGCGCCCGAACTCGCAAAAATCGGACGATACTATCAGGACAAGGGAATCGGGATCGTGGCAATCAGCGCAAACGACATCACCACGCACCCCGACGACAGTCCGGAAAAAATGAAGCAGGAAGCGATGTCGCGCGGATACGAGTTTCCCTATCTCTACGACGAGTCGCAGGAAGTTGCGAAGGCGTACTCGGCCGCGTGCACGCCGGATCTCTTCTTATTCGATGACCACATGAAGCTGGTCTACCGCGGCCAGCTCGACGACAGCCGCCCCGGCAACAACATACCGGTGACCGGCAAAGACCTGCGCACGGCCCTCGATGCCCTGCTCCTCGGCAACACCATGCCCGGCCCACAACGCCCAAGCATCGGCTGCAACATCAAGTGGAAACGCGGCAACGCGCCCGCGTACGCCTAGCGCGATGTTCCGAGCGCGAGCAGGTTTGAAAAGAGCCGCAGCGCACCCGGATGAAGTTCGCGAATCTGGCGGTAGAGCACCAGCGCGGTGTACACATAATTCCCCTCGCCGTTTTTGGCGACGAGAAGCGAACCCGGCGGGTTCGATTCACCAGGATCGTTGCACTCAATGAGCGGCGTATATGCCTCGTCCCATTCGCTTGGGAAGTACAACCCGCGCTCCTGAATCCAACCGTCCCAGTCCTCGGGTTGAATCGGGTTTGGCGTCGTGAATACCGGGTGATCGGGGACGAGCAGTGCGACCGGCGCATCTTCGCGCGTCACGCGGTTCCGCGACAGCGTGATTGGATACGGCGCAAAATAGGGCTTCCATTCCTCGGTCTTTTGGTAATTCACCATGAGCGTCCCGCCGCGCGATACGTAATCGAGCAGCGCCGCATTGTTCGCCGCGAGATCGGGCCGCACAAGGTACGCGCGGATGTCGATGATAATCGCGGAAAAGGTATCGAGTTTCCCCTGCGAAAAATCCTCGATCGTCAGCGCCTCGTGCGGAACCCCGAGTTTTTCCAGCACGCTCATAAACGTGTCGTCGTAACTTTGAACAACGCCGACGCGCGCGCCTTCCGGCACGGCGACATCGACCAGCCGCGCTACGCCGAAGGAATTGCGCGTGTCGCCTTCGACCATCACGTTGACCAGATAGTCGCGCGGTTCAAGGTTGTCTCCAATCTTGCATCGCACGGAGTAAATGCGCTCGCCGCCGATGGGAAGGCTGTAGGGAATCGTCGTTGCTTCAGGAACAAAGCCCGGCGCGACCGACAACATAACGTTTCCGGCTGCGGGTTCGTGCGCATGATTCGTCACCAACACGTCCATCGTGGCTTCGTAGATGGTCTTGCGCCGCACGAGCAGCGGTGAATTGATCATATTCGCCTCGACACGCGGCGCGATTCCTAGCGTTAATGGAACGCGCAACTCCACCGGCGCTTCCGATTCCGCGACATTAAAGCGCGCCACCGCGGCTACCTGCGGTTCCAGGAAATGCGGGTCGAAAAGATGTTCGCCTTCGGGAACTGTCTTGGGAGCGGATTCGGGCACCGCAAACGTCAACAGGGACGACGCCGTGCGCGACTGCGCCAAATCGAGCGTCACGGGATTGGACGATGCATCGCCGAACCATGGCGCAAATTCAAGACCGACATTCGCCGAGGTAATATCGCGCTTGCCGAAATCCGATACGCTGACCGCGACCGTGACAGTCTGCCCGGCCACCGCGAGATCGGCAGCGAGACGGGCGCTTAACTGAATTTCGTGCGCGCATGCGGCGATGCGGCTGCGACGCGAAAGGTTCCAGTCCTTTACATGTTGATTAGTACTGCTGTCCAACTCGGAAGTCCGGCGAAGCAACCCCTCGAGTTGCTTTGAATCCAGTGGCAGCGACGGCGCCGGAGCGAGTTCAGACAGACCTTGCGGCATGAGGGGGGCAACACGTTTATCCCCCGTAAAGTCCGGCCCTTCTACAATAATTTTGCGCCGGTTTGCATAGGCGGGCTGAACTTTTCCGCTCAGGTAGAAATCGATAAAGAATCCCATGCCTTGGGATTTGTGTTCACCCAACGCTTCTGCCGCAATCTGTGCATACGTCTTACCGCGAATGGTGTCCAATTGATTAATGTCGATCCGCGCTTCCTTTGAAGCGGGGTTCCAGTCGCGAAGGTAGATATCCTTCGCTTGCCAAGGCATTAGTCCTTCTGCTTCCAACTCTGGAAATCTGGATGCGTTGCCGGCCGCCTCGAATGCTTCCTGTAACGCGATCCCGATCGCCTGATGATGCCCGTGATCTTTCTGCGTGCCGTGGTTGGAAATAATCACGGTGGGTTGCGTAAGACGAATGACGCGTACGAGTCGACGTACGGTTTCTTCCCTTCCCCATACTTCGAAAGCTTCCTCCGGCGATTTTGAAAACCCAAACTCGGGAAGATTGAGAAAATGCAGTTCGGCGCCGGTGATTTTCGAGGCGCGTATCATCTCGCGCGTGCGGATCACACCCAGATCGTTGTAAAGTTCCGGCCCGATCTCGTTCTGGCCGCCCTCGCCGCGCGTCGCGATAACCGCAATCGTGCGCACGCCATACTTCTTGCGGTACAGTGCAAGCGTCGCGCCGTCCTCGTCGTCGGGGTGCGCGGCCACGCACATGAGACTCAAATCGGTATTAAGATCGAGCAGCGCCTGGTGGAGGGCCACATCGCCCAGTTCGGTGGAATCCGCGAATGCGGCAACGGCCGTGATCCCCAACGCGAGCGCAAGGGGTGGGGCGAGGCTCCGACCGAGCCGTTCGGCTAAAGCAAGGGGTGGGGCGAGGCTCCGTCCGAGCCATTCGGCTAAAGCAAGGGGTGGGGCGAGGCTCCGTCCGAGCCATTCGGCTAATGCAAGGGGTGGGGCGAGGCTCCGTCCGAGCCGTTTGGCTAATGCAAGGGGTGGGGCGAGGCTCCGTCCGAGCCGTACGTGAATGAACGAAAGTATGCTTTGTCGAATAACACGTGTGGGGATAGTCATGGCCCGAAGTATAGCACGCACAATTCCAGTCGTTTTTGCGCTGGCTGTGATTGCAGGCACACAATCCTGCTCCATTCTTCGCAGCAACCTTCAAACTGTCGAGCCGGGTCAGTTCTACCGATCCGGCCAGATGTACGGTATCGAGTTGGACGCCGCAATCGGCTGGAAAGAAATCAAAACCGTCGTGAACCTGCGCGGCGAAAACCCGGACGAGTCGTGGTATTCGTGTGAGGTCGCCGTATGCGAGCAGAACGACGTCGCGCATCACGATCTTTCCTGGACGATGCGCCGCATCCCAACTCCCGAGTCGCTGCTGCAACTGATCGATTGGATCAATTCCGAACCCCGCCCTATTCTCGTCCACTGCCAGGCGGGCGTTCACCGCGCGGCGGTGGCATCCGCCGTCTACCGGTTGTTGCGCGGCGACAGCGTCGAAGAAGCGCGCGAGGAATTCGGCATTTTCTTCATGGACGCGCCAATTGGGGCACTGCTCGATCTGTACGACGAATCGAAACCGTTCGAAAAATGGGCGCGCGAGGATTATCCGGCGATTTACGCCGCCTACACGGCCGAATAGTCCGCATTTCTCACCGCCCCACGAGGTCGCAGTGGAAGTACTATCCTTCGGTGGGGTGAGAAATGCTCACGAGAAAGCGTTTGGCGCGCTCAGTCAATTCGTGCCAGGAAACCGCGCCCACTTCGTTTATCGGCGCGGAGCTTTTCGAGACCGGTCCCCTACACCCTGGCGAAAACGCCCACCGTCTCGATGTGCGCAGTGTGCGGGAACATGTCCACGATCGCCGCGCGCTGCATCGTCCACCCGCTCGTGACGAGCGCCTTCGCGTCGCGCGCGAGCGTGGCGGGATCGCACGAAACGTAGACAATATTGCCGGCCCCGCATTCCGCCAGCCGTTGCACGATGTCGCGCGCGCCGGTCCGCGGCGGGTCAAGCACAATCGCGTCCCACGATTTCTCGCCTATGGCGCGGTTAATGTCAGCGGTACTTCCAACCCGGTAGTCGTGCGTTCCGATCGCCTGCGCAGCGCCGACGCTGGCGCGATTGTGATCGACGCCGACCACCTCCGCATCCAACCCCAACGTGAAATTCCCCGTGCCGCAGAATAGATCGAGAACGCTGCCCGCGCCCGCCAGTGCATCGTGTACCTGCTTGCGAAGCGTACGATTGAGCAGCAAACTCGATTGACTGAATGTTCCATTCACAACTGGCGCACCATCGAAAAAAAACGTAGACCGCTCATCGTCGGACGCAAATGATTGCGCCTCCGGAAACACCTTCGACAATCGACGGTTCGGCTTCG
This sequence comes from Candidatus Hydrogenedentota bacterium, assembly GCA_013359265.1. Taxonomy (NCBI): domain Bacteria; kingdom Pseudomonadati; phylum Candidatus Hydrogenedentota; species Candidatus Hydrogenedentota bacterium. Next base: position 111,935 of record JABWCD010000016.1, on the reverse strand, counting down.
CGGTCCAAAACAGGACGTCCTCGCCCTCGGGGTTGATCGTGACTTCGACCGTGCCGGGCACGCTTGCCTCGCGCAGCCGCGCAAGTGCCTCGTTCAATTTCGGGTGGCACAGCGGGCACTGCGTAATATCCACAATGTCGTGCGAACCTTCCGCGTAGAACCCCCGCCTCCAACCGTCACCGTGAAACTCGGCGCGGGTCCGGTAGCCGAGACGCAGGTCCGCGTCCTCGACCCGCGCAAATTCTTGCGGAACGACGCCTCCCAACCGCTTCAGCGTGTCGAGAACAATGCGTTCCTTCCATTCCAACTGCGCCGGGTATGCGAAGTGGAGCCAGGTACATGCGCCGCACGTCCCGAACACCGGGCACATGGGCGCTGTCCGGAGTGGCGAGGGGCTTTCGATCGCCTCGATCCGGCCCCACACGACGCCCTTCGAGCGCCGGGTCTCGGTGACATTTACACGATCGCCGGGCAGACCATAAGCGACGAACCAGACTTGTCCGTCGACCCTGCCGACGCCGTAGCCGCCGTGCGCAAGGCTCGTGATTTCAAGGGTAGCCATTCCGAGAAGTGTACGAGATACGGTTGCCTCCGCGCCAGAAACGGTACCAACGCCCGAGCCTCTTGACAAACGAACGGTCGTAATGTAGACTAATCCTACGTAAACGGTCGTTCGTTATGCGGCCGAACGAGGCAACACCCAATGACAACTGCCCTGGAACTGGACATTACGAGCCTGTATCCCGAACAGGTGCGTGCGATGGACTATCTGCGGCTGCGCGGCACCGTCGCGCCAATCGCCCGCATCCGCGAGCAGGTAGCGTCGACCTTCGCAAAACTCGAGGCCACGCTCTCGGAGGTACCCGCCGGCCTGCGCCAAGTGGCCCCGCGCGAGGGCGCGTGGACGATTCACGAAGTGCTCGATCATCTTGTCGAGACGCACGAGCGCGCGGTAATCGAGCTGCGCGGTTTGACGGCGGGTAAACGCCCCGAAACCGAACCCATTCCGCCGGGACTAACCTCGAATAATCCGTTCGCCGCGTCGTGGCAGTCCCTGACCGACCGGCTTCACCGCATGCACGAAGATTTTCTCGATGCAATAGGCCGTGCGGACGAGGCCACATCGCTGCACGTGAAAGCGCCGGTCGTGATGGTGGTAAAAGTACCCGACGAGAACGGAAAGCCCGCGCCGAGAGCGTGGACGTACGAACTTGACTGGAAGGCTTACGCGCAGGCCTTTCGCGTCCACACGATCGAGCACATCGAACAAATCAAACGCACGATTGCCGCGGTTCAATCCGAAGGATAGTAACGACACCCCATGAGCACCGCGGACACGAACGTTGAATCAAAATCGTCGCGCGAACGCATACTCGAAGTTGCCGTCGCAATGGCGCGCAAGGTCGGGCTGGAAGGCCTCAGCATCGGCGCCCTCGCCAAGGAAGTAGGCATGAGCAAAGCGGGACTCTTCGCGCACTTCGGATCGAAAGAAGAATTGCAGCTCGCCACGTTCGACGCCGCGCTGGCGCGGTTCACCAAGCGCGTGCTCGCCCCGGCCGAACAAACCGAACGCGGCCTGCCGCGGCTGCTGCAAGTCATCATGGACTGGATTTCGCTGACGGAGTGCGCGCGCGATCAGGGCGGCTGTTTCTTCTACGCCGTGTCCGCGGAATTCGACGGACGCCCCGGCGCGGTGCGCGATCGCCTCGTCCTCGCCAGCAAGCAATGGCTCGAGTGGATTCAGCGCCAAATCGTGCTTGCAAAGGAGCGCGGCCACCTGCTGCCCGATGTCGACGAAATACAACTGGCGTTCGAGATTCACGCCTTCGAGCAGCAGGCAAACTGGGCGTCACAATTATTGAAACAGGACGACGCATTCGAGCGGGCAAGAATTTCCGTGCGGGAGCGGCTGCGCGCCCTCGCAACGGACAAGGGCAAGGCGATTCTGGACGCGGCCGTACGGTGATAGGCCGCGCAATCGGTGCGATTGGGACAAACTATCTGCCGGGAGAGGTGCATCCATGAGCCGGACCAAAATGGAAGTCTACGAGAAGCAATACGCCGAGGCATTTCGCCAAACCGCGCGCGCCGCGGAAAAAGTGAACGCCGAAAAGCGCCTGCGCCAGGCCGCGCCGAACAAGGCGCACCCGCTGTGGCTGATGGGGCACCTCGCGCTTGAAGCGGACACCATGCTGAACTCGGTGCTGTTCGGTGCGCCAATGACCCTTCCCGATGCGTACGGCAAGTTGTTTGCCCCGCATTTCATGGGCGGCGGGCCAATCAGTCCGGACGCATCGGCCTACCCCGCGTGGGACGACGTGCTCGCAGAATACAGGCGCGTGTCGTCGCACGCGCTCGAACGCATGGCTGCGTCGAACGACACGGACCTCGCTGGCGACATCAAGGGCGTGGCGCCGCGCGGGTTCGAGAAGTTCATCAAGTCGTTCGAAGGGCTGTTGAGTTTCATGCTGCAACACGATGCGTATCACCGCGGACAGCTTGCGCTGCTCGCGAAGCTATAGAAGGGCTGCAAGGGCTGAGCGCGCTCAGCACAACACATGAGGGCTGAAAGTATGGGCCGGACAAAGATTGAAGTCTTCGAAAAGCTGTACGAATCCACGTTCTCCGCCACGACAAAGGCGGCGGCTAACGTCCCGGTGGAAAAGCGATTGACGCAAACCAAAGACGGCAAGGCGCACCCGCTATGGTTGATGGGACATCTCGCGTTCGCCACGGACACCATCCTAAACGGAGTGCTGCTCGGCGGCGATCTGACGCTGCCGGAACAATACCGCAAAGTGTTCGCGCCGGGCATGATCGGGGGCGCGCCCGTTACGCCGGACGCATCAGCCTATCCTGCGTGGGACGACGTGGTCGCCCAGTACGAACGCGTCGCGGCGACAACGATGGAGAAATTGAAGAGCATCAAGGACGAAGACCTCGCGGGCGGAATGAAAGGCCAAACCCCGCCCGGATTTGAAGAATTCTTCAAGTCCTTCGAGGGTGTATTGAGTACGATGGTGACACACGATACCTACCATCGAGGACAAATGAATCTGCTCGCAAACGCTTGATACGACACAAGCGAATTCAGGCACGGACCGCCGGATGCGTTTCGTCCGGCGGTCCTTCTCGCGCGTTGACACTGGGTCCGCGGCCGGGTCGAACGGCTTACGCCCGGCACACCATCAGCGGCGCATGGTGGATGGGCATCTCAAAACCGACGAACCAAAGTTTGAGGCCGCCTTTTTCGCCGATCGTCAGGGCGAGTTGTCCGTCCGCGCTGATGGCAACCGGGGCGTAGGCCTTATAGGTAAAAAGGCAGCGATGGCCCGACGTCTCCCATAGCCGCACTTTTCCTTTGTGCCCGCCGGTTAGCGCGAACTGCCCACGCTTGCTCAGGCACACCGCCGTCACCGGTTCACTGTGGCCGCGCCGCCGACCGAGGCGTTTGCCGGAGTTCAGATCGAGGTACTCGAGAAAGCCATCCGCGGTGCCGGCCAGCAGATAACGCCGATCATTGCTCACCGCCACGGACAGCAAGGGCGACTGAAAGCTGTGGATCGCGCCAAGTTGCGTGCCCTGCTTGAGGTCCCAATGAATCAACGCGTTGTCCGCGCCGGAACTGAGAAACGACTGCCCATGCGCGCCGTAACACAGCGCCTTGATCTCGCGTTTGTGCCCGACAAATTTTCCCCGCTTCTCGCCCGTCGCGCGGTCCCACGCGCGCACGACGCCGTCAGCGCCACCGGTGAACATGAGCCGTCCGTCGTCGCTGAACATCACCGCATTCACCGGACCCTGGTGCCCGCGCAAGACGCCCGCGCAATCGCCCGTCGCCAGTTCGGACAACCGCGCCGTGCCGTCCGCGCCGCCGGTCAGCACGTGGATGCCGTCCGCGCTCAAGGCCACGCACCGCACGCCTCCCTGATGCCCTCCGATCGTCCCGCGCACTTCCCCGGTTGTGGCGTCCCACACAGTCACGCACCCGTCGCCCTTCTCGGGCGCGCTTGCGGTAAGCGCGATATGACCGTCGCCACTCAGGCACAGCGCGGACACATCGGTCACGTCGTTGCCGAATTCCCTGACCAGCCGCCGCGCTTTGTCGAGGTTTGCCTCCGCCTCATTCCACGCCGTGCGCACTTCGTGACCGTCTGTCGCGCTGCCCTTGATTAGCCGCAGCATCTTTAGTGCGCCATCGAAATCGCCCCGCTCCAACCGCACCTGCGCAAACATGTAGATCGCCGTCCAATCCGTCGGACGCGACCGGCACAGGTCGCGCAGCGCGCGCATAATCGACTGGTCGGTCGTCGCCCCCGACCGCCAGCGCGCCAGCGCAAGGTTGTAAATCGCCTCCGCCTGCGCCGGCTCGAAACGCAATGCGCGCTCCCACGTGTCGATGGCTTCCGCTTTCTTCCCAAGGTCCATCAGCGAAACCGCGCGGTTGTTCAGTCGCTCCGCCGAAGTCTCCTGCGCTTCGGGCTGTTTCCGCGCGTAGGGAAAACCGAGCGCATCCTCGTAGACCTTCAACAATTCCGCGATAACCTCCGCCATACTTGTCGGGCGCTTCGCCGGCGATTCGTCGAAGCACCGGCGCAACAGCGCGACCATACGCTCCGGCATCGCGGGTATGCGCGACGATTCCGGGCCGAGTTCGAGGTACCCATCGAGCGCCTGCAACGCGGCGGGCCCCGCCATCCACGTCACATCGCCCACGAACAGTTCCAGCGCGACGACCGCCCAGCTCCAAATGTCCGTCGCCAACGTCAGCGGCTCGCGATTCGCCTGCTCGGGCGAGTTGTAGACCGGCGTCCCCCGCGGTCCGCCGCGCTTAGACTGCTCGCCGTCCTCCGGCGCCGTCGCCACGTGAAGCGCGCGCGCAAGCCCAAAGTCCGTGACTTTCGCCGAGCCGTCAGGCGTCATCAATACGTTCGCGCTTTTGATATCGAGATGAACGATCCCCTGCGAATGCGCGTACCGCAGTCCCCATGCGATCTGAATGAGAATATCGAGCATCCGCTCGAGTGCGCTCGTCCCCGCGTACAGTTTTCCGTGCCGGACCCAGAACGAGAGATTGCCGCCGGCTACGAACTCCGCAAACACCCGCGGGATACCGCCCAGACGCCGCACGTAATAACACGTCGTGATGTTCGGGTGCAGGCCGAGGTTGACCCACGTCTCGCACTCGCGCTCGAACAGGTCCGCGCCGCGCCGCGCAATGATGGCCTCCGGCTTCGGCCACTTCACCGCGAGGTCCATGTCCCACCCGCGGTGGTGTACCTGGTACACGCTGCCCATGCCGCCCCGCCCCAGCAGCCGCTTCACCTCGTACACCCCGAGAATGACGTCGCCCTCGTTCCACTCCGCGGGAACGGCTTCCTCCGGATTCGTTCGAGACGGCATACTTCACCCTTCATCACACGCACCGCGCCCCGGTCACAGCATCGTAACGAAACGGCGCGGCGCATTGCACGCGGCGTCATCCCGTGCCGCCCACGGTTCGATCTACCCTCCAAGTGCCAAATTCAAACAACGCTTCGTGCCCGCGCTCGTACTCGTATTCGCCACCGCAATCGCCACAAGTTTTGCATCGTCCATAGCGTCCACTCCGTCCATAACGTCCATGGGAGAAACTGCAATTCGTGACAACTCGTAGACACGAGATCGACACTTACACTCCCAATCGAATCCCGACCGCGGCGGTATCGGGCGCGGCTTTTGTCAACTGTAAATCGCCATTTTTTCGTTGCAATTCTCCCCGATTACTGTAATATGACTTCCGCCATGCAAGGCGTTGTGTACCTCGGTGCAGTACTGCAACCCCGGAGGGCGGATCAATGGGAAAAAGAACAGTCCTTAGTGCAGCACACGCAGTTCGTAGAAGGAAGTTGCTCTGGCTCGCCGTAATCCCGTGTGTCGCGGCATTCGCAATCGCCGGCCTCAGCATGATCGTGCCGGGGGAGACGCCGGCCTATGCGTCCAAAGGCGATTCGCCCTGCGGAAAAATTACCAAGAAGACTGCCAAGCTGATCGAAAAACTCCGCAACGATGCCGAGGACCTCGTCGTCGACCCCGACGGGCATACGAAAGGCGTGTCCGTTGCCGGCTGCGGCGAGCCCATGCGAGCGCGCGTAACGTTCTCTTCCGTCGAGGATGCTGGCTTCGCACTCAAGAATATCGGGGACTGCTCGATAGGCGTCGAAGTCCCAATTGATGGTGGCGGGTTCGAAACCGTCATCCTCGGACCCGGCGAAAAGGGCACTGAATTCATCGAAGACGCTCTCGGCATCCAGTTCAACTGCTTCACGTCGCCCGAGCCCGATTCATGCTGCGCGATCGCCTACGTAGTGGTATTCGAAGACTAACATTAAATAGGGACAGTCACCTGTTATTTGCGGCGCCCGGAGGTCGACGCCCAAACATTCAGCGCGGCGGGACGATTCAATACGTCCAAAACGCCGGACACATCAGCACGGAAAATATCGCCGAGACTGCCAGTTGTCGCATACCCAATTGCTTCGGCGTGTGTCCAACTTGCGGGACAAGGATCGCCCAGACACCGTCCGCAAAGCACAGCACGAATGCCACGACACCCAAGATCGAAACATACCCCGCCGCCCAGAATGCGCACGCGAACACGACGTTTGCCGCGTGGTGCGCGAACGGCCCCGTCCCCAACCGCAACCGCCGCGACAGTGCGCCTGCCTCCTCCCACCGCCGCTGATCGAGCCGCAGAAACATGTGCACCACCGACGCGCTCGAATGCAACCCCGGCAGCAGCCAGACCAATATCGCGGTGACATCGTTCCCGCCCCCGCAACTCCAGTACGCCGCGGTGCCCGACAACGCCAGCGCCATCGCCGCCAGCACGTCGCGCAGCATCTGCCGCCGTTCGTTTCCCCGCGCAACGAGATAGAAGTGCCACGCGAACACCGGGATTGCCGGTATCGCGAGCGCGAGCACTCGCAGGTTTCCGTCGAGCAACAGAGCGATTGCCACCAACGCACAAATTGCCCCGTACAGCAAGACCCAAAACCCCGCGGGACCCCGCTCCACCCGAAGCGACGCCAGCCGGTAAGACTTGATGAACAATGTAAGCGGCTGCCTCACGCAAAATGCCGCAAACGCGCCAACCACTACGGCCATCGTCCCGGGGCGCACGGTACCCGCAGCGGCAATGCCAACTGCCAGCGGTCCAATCCACCAAATCCACCCGCCCTTCTCCGGCGGTATCGCGAACTTCCAACGGAAATATCGGCCTTCACTGTCCATGCAGGTATGCTAAACAAATACTTGCCCTGCGGCCAGACATCCGCAAGACCGTCTCCCACGTCGCGCATTCATACGTGATCCACTTGCACACGCTCTCGCACGTGTTCCCAATACTACCCGTGTCCCAGTGGTCACCCGCTTCGCGTGGTTTCTGCCGAAGATATCCAGATAACCTTGCCCTTCTCGCGTACGCTCTATTGTTTCAGCGAGTTGCTCTCTGAGAATCTGAGATCTCAAATTTGAAATTGAATGATAAGACTCAATGGTTGCGGCCACGCCGCGCTGCGATCCTTGATCGATTTCGTGGCCAATCATTCTCGAACTCCCCGACGATCCTCGGTTCGCTCTTGCTCCAGATTCCGCCCACCCCTCGCGCTGACGTGCCATTCGCAGTTGTCAGCCCAACTGGTCAATCGAATCCGGCCCAATTCGCGCAGCGAATGCACACGACATGAATCCTATCTGTAAAAGTCTGGGCCAAGGAGGACGCAAGACATTGGGCGTGGGATCAGGGGGGACTCTTCGCTATGTAGCACGAAACACTCGGCCTTCGGTATGATCCACCTTTCAGACGCTAGACACTGCGTGCTAGCCGCTACTTCCTACTCCCCCAGGAACTCGAAAGGACTCGAATGAAAGTCGGTATTATTGGTTTTGCCCGTTCCGGCAAGACGACAATATTCAATGCGCTCACCGGCGCGCACGCCGCTGTCGGCACCTTCGGCGCACGCGAGTCGAACGTCGCCGTTTTGAAAGTGCCGGATGCCCGAGTGGACAAGCTGGCGGAAATCCATAAGCCCAAGAAGATCACCTACGCCGAATTCCAGTTCATCGACATCGCGCCAAATGAAGCCGCAGGCGAAGAAAAGGCGCTCGACACCGCCGCACTGAATGCGCTGAAACAGGTCGATGCACTCGTCCACGTCGTGCGCGCGTTCAAGAACGAGGACGTAATGCACCCGCACGGCAGCGTCGATCCCGCGCGCGACGCGAAGGCGATGGAAGAAGAACTACAACTCGGCGACCTCATCATTGTCGAGCGGCGCCTCGAACGCATGGAAAAGGAGCACAAGAAGGGCGTGGAACTCGCCCCGCTCCAACGCTGCAAGGATCACCTCGAATCCGGCCAGCCGCTCCGCACGCTCGCGCTCTCGCAACAGGAACTGCACGCAGTCATGGGCTTCGGCTTCTTGTCGCTCAAACCCATGATGATTCTCGGCAACTACGGCGAGGAATCGATCGGCAACGACGACCCAACCGGACTGCGCGCGTTCGCGCAGAATAACAACCTCGCCCTGATCGAACTGTGCGGCGCGCTCGAACTCGAAATCGCGCAACTATCCGAAGAAGACCGGCCCGCCTACCGCGCCGACCTCGGTCTCGGCGAGGAGTCCCGCCTCCAGTTCCTGCACACGGCCTACGACATGCTCGGCCTCATGAGCTTCCTCACCGCCGGCGAGCCGGAAGTCCGCGCGTGGACGATTCAAAAAGGCACCAAGGCCGTTGATGCTGCGGCCGTCATTCATAGCGACATCGCCCGCGGTTTCATCCGCGCGGAAATCGTCAACTACGATCACTTCATCGCCGCGGGGTCGATGGTCAAGGCGAAAGAAGCCGGTCACGTCCGCCTCGAAGGCAAGGAATACATCATGCACGATGGCGACATCGTCCTGTTCCGCTTCAACGTGTAGACATAGTGACCGAACACGACGATGGCTTCGTCGCCAAAACCGTGAAATCGTGCGCCCGCCCTATTCTCAAGCAATTTGAGTTATTGTGTGACTCCGTTTTCGCTTTCGTTTTCGTGCTCGTGCTCGTGCTCGTGCTCGCTCACTCGATTAGCACCGAAAACTACCGGGCATAGCGGCGAAGACTTTCCTTAATTTGCCCTGGTTAAAGCCCGTGCCGCTACCGCGACACGCTGAAAGCGCACCGCAACCTGATTCTCTAGAGCATTTCAAGGTCGACTGCACCGCGTGCTCGTGACTTGTCCTCCGAAGCCGATCGGGCGAAGGAGGATCCTGCGCGTCATCGTACTCGATCTTTTCGAGTATCGAGTGCGAGTACGATGACGACTCACGAGCAGGAGCACGAAACAGACAGTGTGCTCAAACTTGAATTGCGCTAGTCGTGACTTTCCCGAATCCAATTTGACTTCGACGCCACGTAAAACCACGCATAACCCGCCGCAACGAGCACAACAAAAATCCCGGCCAGCTTCTGGTTGTAATACGTCATCGCGACCAGACAAACAACTGCGATCGCCAGTGCAACAATCGGCGGCAAAGGATAGAACGGCGTCCGATACGGGCGCAGCAGATCCGGCTCGATCCCGCGCAAGCGGAGCAACGCGATCATCGCCACGATATACAACACAAGCGCGCCGAAGACCGAGATCGTAATGATATCGCCGGTCCGGCCGGTAAGAATCGCCGCGAAACCCACAAACATATTCACTATCAACGCCCACGCCGGCGTCCGCCGTTTCGCCAGCGTCGTCCCGAGAAACGCGGGCGCGTAGCCCATCCGCCCGAACTCGAACGTTGCGCGCCCCGCCGCAAGGATAATGCCGTGAAACGATGCCACGAGACCAAACAATCCGATGACCACCAGCATGTGATACAAGGGATGGTTCACGTCGAATATCTGCCCGAGCGCAAGCGGCAACGGTTTGTCCGACGCCTCCGTCACTCCCGGCGGATACACGATCGCCTTCCATCCGCCCACACCGATCGCCGCGTAGAACGTAAGCGTTGCGCAGACAACCAGTGTTGCCATCGCGGAAATCCCGCCGATGATCGGGTGCCGTTGCGGGTCTTTGGTTTCCTCGGCCACGTTCGCGATGCCTTCGATCGCCAGATAGAACCAAATCGCGAACGGTATCGCCGGAAAGACGCCCAGCCAGCCGTTGGGCAGCGGGTCCATCGCAAACTTCTCGACGGAAAAATGCGGCAACGTGACGCCGGCAAAGACAAGCAGCTCGCCCACGGCGAGGACAGTCACGAACAACTCGAACATCGCGGAATGGTGCACGCCGTGTATGTTCAGCGCCGTGAACATCAGGTACGCGCCGAATGCAACGGCCACGGGACTAATCGCAGGGAAAAACGTCGTGAAGTACGCGCCGATCGCCATCGCAATGGCGGGCGGCGCAAAGACGAACTCGATGATCTGCGCGACACCGCCCAGATACCCGAACGCGGGCCCGTACGCGCGCGTGGCGTACACAAACACGCCGCCAGCCTTTGGAATCGCGCAGGTCAGTTCGGTGTAACTGAGGATGAACGCCACGTACATGACCGTGACAATCAGCGCCGCAACCAGCAGTCCGTACGGCCCACCCGCGGGCAGTCCCAGGTTCCAGCCAAAGTACATTCCGGATATGACGTACCCGACGCCTAGCCCCCATAGCATGAACGGGCCGAGAGTCTTGTGGAATTGCGGCTGGCCTTGTGCGGAATTCATCGACCGATCAATTCACCAAGCACCATTCTCGTTACCAACGCGTTGCGATTCTTCCTCGTCACTAAATTCCCATCATCCATTTGGTAACGCACTCTTCCATTCTCGTTACCAGATTTCAACTCCATTCTCGTTACCAAATTTCCATTCCATTCTCGTTACCAAATTTCCATTTGGTAATGCTCTCTTGAAAAGCTCCGCTTTGACTCCAACCATCGATCACGTCTCAAGCTTCTCCGCCCGCACCCGGGCAGCCTGCGCCGCGCGAAACGCCTGCAGGCGTTGCGCCACCTTGCGATCGCGCAGCGCAACGATCGCCGCCGCCAACAGGCCCGCGTTCGCAGCCCCGGCATCGCCAACCGCCAGCGTTCCGACAGGCACGCCCTTCGGCATCTGCACAATCGACAACAGAGAATCGAGTCCGTTAAACGCGCGCGACTTCACCGGCACTCCCAGCACCGGCAGAATCGTCTTTGCCGCGATTACCCCCGGCAGGTGCGCCGCGCCGCCCGCGCCCGCGATAATGACCTGAATGCCGCGCCCCTCCGCCTTCTCCGCGTAGCGGAGCGTCTCGTCCGGCGTACGGTGCGCGGACATGACGTGGCACTCGTGCTCGATGCCCATCTCCTCGAGCATTTCGCTCGCGTGCTTCATCGTTTCCCAATCGCTCTTGCTGCCCATGATGACGCCAACGATGGGCTTTGCTGTTTTTCGCGTTGCCATGCTGCTTTCCTCTCGATTCCCGCCGCGGCCTCGCCGAAACCTGCTACGGCCTGTCACACCCACTCAGGCCGCGGAAACCCACTGCACGTTTCGACAGCGGCGGGGAACGTGGAAAGGTACCACACGCGTCCCGCTCTTCGCACCATGCCCCCGCGGATCGCCTGCGCTATCGCAATTAGTGCATACTGTCGTACACGTTGGGAGGGTACCGGCCGTGGACCCCGTGGAACGCAACGACCCGTACGAATTGCCGAAACCGATCGAACCGGATTCCATTGCGCGCAACGACCCCTATGGCGCGGCGCGCAATTCCACGCCGACAGCGCGGGATGCATTTCATTACGTGCGGCTTGGCGCGGCCACACTCGGCGGCGTACTCGTGGTGACAGGGATATACTTTGCCGCATTGAGTTTTGAAGTGATAAGCGACGTCTTGAAGTCCCCCGAACAGCTTAATGCCTACCTCGACCAATGGTACATCCCTCTGAAGGAACCCGCCGCGGCGTCGGAGCCAGCCAACGCGGATGCCCCGCCCGTTGCGACAGAATCCGATACTCCTCCCGGCCCGGGCAACGCCGAGTCGATGCCACCCCAAGTTGAAACTCCCTCCGAAACCTCCGGCAAAGCCGCAACATCGGATTCCCCCATCGCTGCGAGAAAACAGGAAATGCAGGAACTGAGAGAGCAGTCCGCCGCGAGGACGCGCCGCGCAGCTCACGCGGAACCGGACGAAGAGACCCGGTTCGCGCAGACTATCAGCGTGCTGACCGATGCGCTCACGCGCGGCGGCCTGCCAAGGCTTGCCGGAGCGCTCATCATCGTCTTACTCGTTTCGATGCTGCTTCGTATTCCCTTCGCCGTGATTAAGGCCGGGATCGATCTGATCCGCGTCGTGTTGCCGGAGCGCCCCGGAAAGGCGCGCTGATTAGGGCAATTGCACTAAACGGGCAAGTTCGTCGCGCTTAAATGGACCAAAACGGCGATACCTCGCCACACCTCAAAGGCGCTTCGCGCAAATACACGGCGTCGATTGCCCGCGCGGAGCGCTTTGGAGTGCGCCCCGATAGCGGCGCTATTCTTCGCTCAGGCCCCAATTATCGGCAGTTTATGTGCAATTGCCCTGGCGCGCGGCTTCATGCCCCCAACTCCCTGCGCCGCGTCGTGATATACTTTCCCGTTTGGTCCTAGAAGGCGCGCATGAAACCATTTGACGAAGAACTCGTTTCCGGCAGCATTGTGCGGAGCGTGTGGAAACTCGCCTGGCCGATCGTCCTCATGAACCTCATCAACGGGGTCCACGGGATGATCGACCAGATTCTGATCGCCCACAGCGTGCGGCACCATGAAGCGAACGCCGCCGTGGGCGTCTCCTGGAACCTCTTTCTCGTGGTCGTCGTCTCGCTTGCCTCGTTGTTTCACGGCATGGGCGTGCTGATTGCCCAGTCCGCCGGCAAGCAGGACCGCGCGCGCATGAACCGCGTGCTCTACCATACCGCTCTGCTGACCGCGTATCTCGTGCTCTTCATCGTTACGCCGATCGGATACTTGGTGTCCCCGTACCTGCTGCAGCTCGCGAACACGACCGAGGAAGTGCGCGCGTACGCTCTCCCCTACCTCCGCACCCTCTTTCTTTTCGGCATTACGCTGTCGATGAACTTCCTGCTGGGCACGGCGATGCAAACCTCCGGCGACGCCAAGACGCCGCTCGTACTCGTCGTGCTGACAACCGGCCTCCACATTCTGTTCAGCGCGGTGTTCATTACCGGGTTTGGCCCATTCCCCGAACTGGGGACAACAGGCGCCGCGTTGGGTGCGGGTCTTGCCCCGATTCCCACAGTCCTTATTGCGCTCTCCCTAATCATCCGCAGAAGAGCAATCCTCGGGTTGCCCGACCGATTCACCCTCGTACCGGACTGGAATGTCATCCGCGCCGTCGCGCGCATCGGCATCCCTAGCGGCATTCACGCCGTCGTGCTCAACATCGGCGGCATCTGGCTCTACCGGTACATCGGCGGGCTGGCCGACAGCTCTGCCGCGCAAGCCGCCTACACGATCTGCTACGCGCAGTTGTTCTCGTTCGTAACGTGGGCTGCGCTTGGTCTGCGTGGCTCCGCCGCGGCGTTGATGGGACAAAACATCGGCGCCGGCAAGAGCGAGCGTGGGCGCCGCGGCGTCCACGTGGCCGCCGCGATGGGTGGTGCGTGGGCGGCGGTGTGGGGTGTCGCCGTTTGGGTCGCGCCAGACCAATTACTGGCGTTATTCAATTCCAGCGATGGAGAAGACTTCATCGTGCTCGAACTCGGCACGGCGCTCCTGCACTACTTGTCCGTCTCGGGCGTGTTCCTCGCCGTCGCGCTCGCGTTGACCGGCGGGCTGATGGGCGCCGGCGACACCAAGAAACCGATGTACATCGCGATCATCACGCAGATATTCGTGTTGCTCGGCGTCTGCGAAATCTACAATCAACTCGGCATGCTGTCCGCGAACGCAATCTGGAGCGCCATCCTCATCAGCCACTTTGGCCGCTACGCGCTCACACACGTGACGTTTCGCACCGCAAAGCTACGGCCCGTTCTGATCGAGATGGGCCATTGACGCATCAGCCCGCGCGCGCGCCCCGAAGTTTGTGCGCGTTGTGCGCGAGTCCGCGCGCGTTGATGAGCACGTCGCCCGCGAGCCGCACTTGGTGCTGCTGCGCCGGCTCGACACCGCACCGCCGGCATACCTCCCACGCCACGCGCTCGACACGCTCTTGACAGAAGTGCAGCAGGCCGCTGTCATCGAGGTCGGTTTCCGAAGCGTCGTGCTGGATGCGCTCGAATGCATCAATCGTATATAGCAGCGTCGGCGCCGCCGTGCGCATGCCGCGCAGTTCGCCGAAATGTCCGGCGTACGCACGTTCCGCGTTTAACGCGAGCAGCCGCTCGACCGAACGGCGTGCCTCCAATGCGTCAAACTCGGTCGGCGTCGAAAGGCACATGATAAAGGGCCGCTCCGGATCGACGGTCATCCACTCGTAATACAGCCCGAACGAATCGCCGGTGAACACGCCGTTGCTCCCGGAATCGTGGATGCAGATATGGTGCGACGCGTGCCCCAACGTGTGCACGAAACGCAACGTCCGCGCGCCAAACGCCATCGTCTCGTCATCGGCGACGGAACGGATGCGCGATTCCTCAATCGGCTCGATCGTCCCATACAGCCGATCGAACACTTCATCGCCGTAGATTTGCTTCACGGCCGCAACAAGGCGCCGCGGATTGGCAAGGTGCCTTGCGGCGCGCGGATGGCAGATGAGCGTCGCATTCGGGCACGCCTTCATCAAGGGCGCCGCGCCACCGGCGTGATCGAGATGAATGTGCGTCACGATGACGTAATCGACCGCATCGCGCGCAATACCCGCCGCATCGAGCGCACCGAGCAAATACGGCAACGCGTGCGCCGTGTTTGTGTCGACAAACGCTGCGCGCCCGTTCTCGACGACTAAGTACGCCGAGGTGTAGCCCTCACCACCATAGTGACAGTCGATTGTCACAACCGAATCGTTACGGATTCCCACTGCACCTTCCCCTGCATGCTAATCTGCAAATCAATGTACGCGCTTCTCTTCTCGTGCTCGTGCTCGTGCTCGTGCTCGTAATCGTAATCGTAATCGACAATTTCCCTTCGCACGTTCCACACACCAAAAACCGATTACGATTGCGACGACGATTACGACCACTCCGAAAAAAGCACAGCCCGCACAATGTGCGGGCTGTACACCACCAATATCAAGCAAGTCTCAAAGCGGCAACTGCACGATCCCAAAGTACCCCAACGGCGCGTACGCCGCGGCCTCGCCAAATCGGATCGCGCTCGGCGTGCCCATGACCTCGATCAATTCTTCAAGGTCCGGGTCGCCGCTGCAGTCATACCGCACAATCGCGCCGCCGCCCACGCCGAAGTATGCGCTCGTTCCATTCGCGTCGATTAGGTTGGCCCACGACTCCGTCACAAGCACGTCACCGCCGGACTGCATCGCCCCGCCCGGCGACAGGTCAACCACGTGCAACCGCACGCCATTGTCAAACGCCTCGATGTACACCTTCCCGCCGCGGCCCAGCACCGTCGACGCACCATCGGGGAGGTCCGTGTTGTCAATCTCGTCCACACCGAGACCGCCGTCCCACGACACCGTGCGCAGCAATGAATTGTACTCGTAGTTCACGCCCCACTCGTCGTCGCGCAGCGTCAAAATGTCCGCACCCGGATTGTACTGTACAAACACGCCGGGAACGTTCACCGTCGGCCCGGCATCCACCGTCGCCGGATCGAATTCCGTAATGAAGTACGCGCATTCCGGCGCGCGGTTCAGCGGAAACACCGTGCCGTCGATGAACGTCTTGCTCGAAATGTAGACCTTGTCGCCAACGGCATCCACACCTGACACCGCATCGAACCCAAGCCCTACCGTCGTCGTCAATTCGAGCGCATCGAGATCGACCAGCGCCAGTCCTTCGTACGCCGCGCCATCGCCCAGTGTCTCATCAAACGACTCCGACGTGCACCGCAGCACCAGCGTATCGCCGGCCAGCAGCGTCGACTTCTGCCGGTACGACGGGAACCACGGCCACCAAATGCTGCTAACCGCAACGTCACCGCCCACGGCAACACCCGCGTCTCCGCCTGCCGGCACAACGCCTCCGCCGCCGCCACCGCCGATTTCGTAGTAGGGCAGGATCCACCAGTACCCGTAATACGGCCACACATCGACATCAAGTTCGCCCGTGACTTCCGGCTCGCTCGGATCGCTGAAATCGACGACGGCAATCTTATATCCCGGCTCGTCATACCACGACGCGCCAACCAAGATGACGTCATCGCCGCGTTTGTGCGTCCCGACAAGCTGCCCGATGTTCACTTCCACCTCGCCGAGACCGCCCTTCAGCGGCAGACCCACCGCGCGCGCGACCGTGTTCCCCGTGTCATACTGCGTCACGATCTCGACGCCCACGCTCGACGACAACTCGACAAAATCCGCGATGTTCTCGGCAAGCGTGATCGTATTGGTGACTTCAAGATGATCGAGGTCCGAACCGTCGATCTGCGCCAATTGCTCGCTCGTCACACCGTAATAGAAGTCGCCGTGCTCAAACGATCGCAAAATGCTTCCCTGTAGGTCCACCGTGCCGCGCTTCGTCAGATCGTCCGGCGTCCACGACACAAACTGAAGCCGGTCGAATCCGCCGCCAACTTCTTCCCAACCCGAGAACGGAACGATAATCACGTCGTCGAGGACGGTCAACGCCTTCACATCTTCATACGCGCTTGACCAACTCCAGTTCTCGCCGAAGCTGACGCGGTCCGCCAACGCCGGGTTTGCGGGATCGGTCACGTCAAACAAGCTCACGCTGACTTGCCAATTGCCGTTGCTGTTGTCCACGCCCAGCGCGATGAGCTGATTGCCCCGCGGTTCGATGTGCGTCGACCAGCCCGGCACTTCCAGTTCGCCCGCGACTACCGGATTCGCCGGATCCGTAAAGTCGACTACGAACAACGGGTCAACCTGAAAAAAGGTCACAATATACCCGCGCGTACCGTCGAAACGCGTCGCAAACAGCGTCTCGCCGTGCGCCCGATCGAACTCGATCTCCGCGAGCGTATCGAGGTCGTTCGGATCGCCCACGTCCACCGTCGTAATGAAGGTCCGCCGGCCGTCCGCCCAGCCGTTCGACACGATCCGCAGCACACCGTCGTACACGTCCATCTTGAACTTGTCCGCGATGTATCCCTTCACATCGACGTTGTCGCCCACCTGAAGGTCGCCCGCAGGATCGCTGATGTCGATGAGCGTAACCTCGCTGCCGTCCTTGTCGAAATCCCACCCTGCCACGAAGATCGCGGACGTGGTCGCGTACACCACGTCGCCGATGTTGCTGGTCGACACCTCATCCGCTTTGAAAATGTTGTTTTCGTCGGCAATGTTCACGCTGACGATATGCGATGCCGAAGTCTTCGCTTTCAACGGAATCGCATCCACCCAGCTCCAGTCGTACTCCGCCGTCACCGCATACAACACATCGCCAACCAGCCGGCTGTCGGTCAGGTCGCCTTCGAGGCCAAATGTCGACACGATCGCGCAATCCTCCGGGTCGGAGATATCGACGACATACAACCGCGATGCGATCTCGTAGGCGACTGTGTCGCCGTGGCGCTCGAAGTCCGCCGCATAGGCAACGAGCACGTACGCGCGATTACCCGCAACGTACAGGTCGCGCGGAAACCCGAGCGTCGCCACTTGGTCGAGGATGGTCTGACTTTCGAGATCAACCAGCGTCAGACCGCGATACTGGTTCAGGACAAACAAGGTGTCGCCCACTTGGCGAATTACATCGGGTTCGACGAGTTCGCGCGCTGGCGCGTCGCCTCCCCCACCCCCTTCGCCGCCCGCCGCGACATCGTTCAGGTACCCGCCAAGGCTGCGATACCCGCCCGTCAGGTCTGCGCTGGTGTATTTGAATCCACCCGGCCCGGAAGGTCTTGGACAGCCGGCAACCAATCCCGCAATCAGAAGAATCGTTAGGAGCGCCAGAGACTTACGCATGGATATGTTCCCCTGTTCCGCAAATGGGCCGGCGCCATGTACTGCCTCGCCAACCCGAACTTCCCGAAAGCGGCCACAGGCCCCGATGGGCGGACGCTCCGCCATCGTACCGCACAATTTCCCACTCAATTATACCGCCCGCCGTCTGGGGCGTTACCACGGAACAGCAATTCTCGAATGTCGCACAATTCACCTATATTCACTATACTATGCACGGGCTGCCCATCGGTAATTCTCGTTTCGCGGTGTCTGTGTGTCTGCGTACGGAGGTGTGCCATGGAGTACCGTATTCGCGCATTGATTCTTGTCGCGGTCTTTTCGTGCCCGTTTGCTCTCGCGCAATCGCTCCGCCTCAACGGGATCGAAGTTGACAAATCGAAGACCGTGGCGTCCGCCGATGCGTTGCAGAAAGCGGCCGGTGCGTCCGGCCAGGTCGTAGTCCTGGTGCAGTTCGAGGGGCCGATCCAACCGGGCTGGATCGAGAACATCGAGAAGCTCGGCGCAACCGTACATCACTACATCCCCGAGTACGCATACCTGGTATCGGTTCCGGCCACGGCAGCCGGCGCCTGCGCGAAAGCGCGGGGCGTAATCTGGGTTGGCCTTCAGCCCGCCGAAACGAAGATCGCAGCCCCATTGCGCGCCAAGGCCGCTGCGGCGACCGACAAACACGCGAAATCGAAACTTATCCACGTAAACGTGCTCAGCGTTGACGAGCGCCCCGCCGCCGAACTCGAGCGACGCGGTCATCGAATCGTCGAAACCGATCTCACGCAAATGGGCTGGTACCAAACCGACGTCCATCTGCCGCTGTCCGCGCTCGAATACGCATCAAGCTTGAATTCCGTGTTTCACATCGAGGAATTCGTGGAACCCAAGCTGCACGGCGAACGCGGAGCGCAGACCGCCGCGGGGCGATACGCGCCCGGCGATACGACTCCCGCCGGGCCGGGATACGCCGAGTGGCTTGCGTCGGAAGGACTGAGCGGCGCGCCGGGCGTCGTCGTGCAGGTACAGGACCTCGGCCTGGATCAAGGAATCGCCACAAATGCGCCCGGCACCGCGCACGCCGATATCCTCGGCCGTATCGCCGGAATCTTCAACGCGACAACCGACGCCACCGGAGACGACAAAGCAGGCCACGGCACCATCGACGCCGGAATCATCGTCGGAAACGCCGCCGTCGGCACGATGGACCCTGCGGGCTATCTGTTGGGACAAGGGGTCGCCCCCGGGGCTTCGGTGTATCAGACAAAGATATTCACGAATGCCGAGGTCTTCAGCATTGGCGCCAATACGATCCCTTCCCTCGCTCAAGATGCGCAAGATGCCGGCGCGACATTCTCGAACAATTCGTGGGGAGCGGATGTCAACGGGGCCTACAACGCGCGCGCGGCGGAATTCGATGCGCTCGTGCGCGACGCGGACCCAATCGAAGCGGGCAACCAACAAATGATCTATTTCGTCTCCGCGGGTAACGCCGGTCCCACGGCCATGACCGTCGGCTCCCCCGCCAGCGCCAAAAACGTGATTTCCGTCGGGGCCTCGGAAAACAGCGACGCCGACGGAATTGACGGAAGCAACATTGGACCGGCTGAGTCAGACAACATCCGCGACTTGGCCGCCTTCTCGAGCCGCGGCCCCGCAGCCGACGGCCGGCTTGGTGTCACCGTGGTGTCGGTTGGAACGCACGTTCAAGGCCCCGCGCCAACGGTTGACGGGTATACCGGCGGAGGCATCAGCGAAAAGTACTGGCCGACGACCCAAACAGACTACGCGCGCTCGTCGGGCACGAGCCATGCCGGCCCGTTGGCATGCGGCGCGGGCATGATTGTCCACGAATTGTTCGATGACCAGTTGGCCTCGCTCGGGCATACGAACAACCCAAGCCCGGCCCTTATCAAGGCGGTCCTCGTCGCAACGGCAACAGACCTCGTCGGCGGCGCGGACGGCGCAGGCGGCGCCCTGGCGAATATTCCAAATACCAATCAAGGGTGGGGTGCGGTAAACCTGACCAACCTTACCTCGATCAAGAATGCCTTGTACTCGTTGGACCAGACCCACGTGTTCAACGCGTCCGGCGAGATGTTCGAAGTGACGCTTACCCCCGTCCTGCTCGACACGCACTTCAAAGTGACGCTCGCCTGGACGGACCAGCCCGCCGCGCCGGCGGCTTCGCCGGCATTGATCAACGATTTGGACCTCGAGGTGATTGACGGAGGCACAACCTATCGCGGCAATGTATTCGCCAACGGCATGTCAACCGCGGGCGGCTCCGCCGACAGACTGAACAACCTCGAAGCGGTCTTCATCCAGCCGACCGGCGGGCCGATTACCGTCCGCGTAAAGGCATTCAATATCGCCGGCGATGGAATCCCCGGCGCCAAGGCGCTTGATCAGGACTTTGCGCTGTTCGCATGGAACGCGGGCGTACAAAGTGCGACAGGCGCCATTACCATGTACCCCGATTCGGTTGGTTGCGCGGACACCCTGACGGTCTCCGTCAGTGACGCAGACCTGCAAGGGGACGGGACGGTCGATGTGACGCTCACGACAAGCGCGGGCGACACCGAACAACTCACACTGAACGAGACCGTCTCGGGCAGCGGCTTGTTCACAAACACAATCGACACAACTACCGGCGCAGTCGCGGCGGACGGGCAACTCCAAGTCGCGAACGGCGGGTCAGTTACCGCGCTGTACGACGACGCCAACGTCGAGGGCGGCGGCGCGGACACCGTCGACGATACGAGTGCGGTGGATTGCGCGCCGCCCGTGATCTCCACCGTCCAGGTCCAGCAGATCAACAGCTACAAGGCGATTATTACGTTCGATACTAACGAGCCCGCGGACAGCACCGTCCACTTCGGCAGCGCCTGCGGCTCGCTGACAATGTCGCGCGGCGGCGGAAAAGACGCCCTGACGCACGCGGCCACCCTTTCCGGGCTTTCCTCGGAAACAACCTACTTTTTCGGCGTCGAAGCCACGGACGGCGCGGGCAACACGTCTTCGAATAACAATGGCGGGGCGTGCTTCTCGTTCACCACGAAAGAGGTCCCCGACTATTTCACCGAACGGTTCAGCAGCAACGACAATGACATCGACAATCAGACGTTGTTGTTCACGCCGGAGAATTCCGTCGATCACTACTCCATATGCCGCACCCCCGCAACTGCGTTTCCCACGGACCCCACGGGCGGCACGCCCATCAACTTCATTACCGATTCGTTTCAGGAGATACCGCTTACCGGCGGAAAGGTGTTTCCCTTTTTCGGCGTGAACTACAACTCGTATTTCCTCAGTCCGAACGGCTGCGTCACGTTCGGTGAAGGCGACAGCAACCCTTCGGAGTCCTTTACGCGCCATTTCCGCACGCCGCGCATTTCCGCATTGTGGGATGATTTCGCGCCAAGTTCGTCGTCGAACCCGCTCATCTACCAGCAGTTTGACGATCGCGCGGTCGTCACGTGGCCGCACATTCCCGAATTCGGCACCGGCAACTCGAATAACTTCCAAATCGAAATGTTCTTCGACGGACGCATTCGCATCACCCACCTCGCTATCGCCGCGCTGGATGGGCTCGTCGGCTTGAGTCAAGGATTCGGCCGCCCCGGTGACTTCATCGAGAGCGATATCACCGCCTACGGCGATTGCTCGGGCGAAATGTTTACGATATCCGGCGCCATTACCATGTCCGGCGGAGGACCGCTTGCCGGCGTCACCCTCGACGGGCTGCCCGGCAGCCCCGCCACCAACGCATCCGGCGAATACAGCGCAATGGTCGACAGCGGCTTCTCCGGCACCGTCACGCCGCAACTCGCGGGGTATTCTTTCGCACCCACCAACCGCATGTACTCGAACGTATCCAGCGATCAAACGGCGCAAGACTACGTCGCAACGCTCCTGCAGCCCGTACTCTCTGTCACGCCGTCCAACCGCGATGTCCCGAGCGCATCCGGCGCAACCGATTTCGCCGTCTCCAATACCGGCACCGGCAGCATGCCGTGGGACGCCGCCATCATCGGCGGCAGCGATTGGCTGTCGATCACGTCCGGCGACAGCGGCACGGACTCCGGGACTATCAACGTCTCGTACACCGTAAACCCAACGGTGTCGCAGCGCGTCGGCACGATCCGCGTCACCGCCACGGGAGCGACCGGAAGCCCCATGGACGTTACCGTCACGCAGGCCGGCGCGCCTTTGCTGAACGTCACCCCCGCCAATCGCGACGTCGCCGCCGCGGCCGGCTCGACGACCTTTGACGTCGCCAACGACGGCGAAGACACGCTTAATTGGGCCGCGTCCGTCATCGGCGGCAACGATTGGCTCAGCATCACCTCCGGAATGAACGGCGTGAACGCCGGGACCATCGACGCCGCATTCGAAGAAAACACCACCGGCAGCCAGCGCGTCGGCACAATCCGCATCAACGCCTCCGGCGCGCTGAACAGTCCAACGGACGTTACCGTCACCCAAGCCCCCGCCGCGGCGCAAGCAAGCATCACCGTCACCGATCCAAACGGCGGCGAAAGACTGGTTCGCGGCAAGAAAACAAAGATCGAATGGGAAACCGAAGGCGACACGGGCCCAACGGTCGCCATCGACCTCGTCAAGAACGGCGAAGTCAAACTGAACATCAAAGCCGCCGCGCAAAACACCGGCTCAACCAAATGGAAGGTCCCCAACAACACCAAAGGCAAAGGCTACCGTATCCGTATCACCTCCACCACCAACCCAGTCATCGCCGACGAAAGCGACGGCACGTTCAAATTCGTCAAGGAGTAAACAAAGCGTTCTGCCAAGATGCGAGCGGCCACCGCCGAATTTGCAGTAGCCATCACTTCGTGAAATCGAAGGCAGGTACAACGGACATCGCGGCGAACCCGGCCGCGATGGTCGAGAAATCCCAGTGCTCAGGGCGAGTCAGTTGTTCTGATCGTTTTGCGATTTCATGTTGCACTCGTTCGGTGCGGCGGGGTCGCATTACATACGCTACAAGGAGCTTCGTGTGCGACATTTCAACGTGCCCCGCGCAGGTACAACCATTCAAAGACGCTTCAACTGTTTTTCCAGTCTTTGCCTGCGTGCAACGCTCATCGCCACCGTTGTGTTCTGTAGTTTGCCCTGTCATGCCCAGGATTCCAAGGGAATAACAATAGACCAGACACTTTCGGTTCGGAGCGAGCCGTTTGAACCGGCACTGTTCGGGGTCCACGGGCTCCCTGGATCGAACGGGGACTGGGAAACTCCGGTAGACTTCGCGGTCCCGGCCAACGAGAACGTCACCCTCACCGCATACGACTTTTTTTATGACGAGGACTATGTGTTCTCCCATTGGCAGGAAGGAGACACCGTACTGTCCACGGAGATCGAGATAACGGTGCGATTGCTTCGCCGCGACCGAACACTGACGATGCATTATGATCCCTTGCACGAGTTACAGGTTGTTAGCTCGCCCGGGGATGGCGTCACGATCGGTCTCACGGACGAGTCCGGTCAAACAATTACGACGCCGCACACGGCCAATTTTCGACAGGGCACGGAACTCACGCTGGCGGCGCAGTTGATTTGGGAATGCCGCCCATTCTTGCATTGGCTGAAAGACGGTGTACTGTTTTCCGCCGACGACGTGATCGACATCGCCATGGATCAACCGCATACCTTGACGGCGGTGTACGGCAACATCGCCGAGCCGGGCAGCGGGTTCTTTTCGGGTCCCGCGCTGCTGAATATGAACGGCGCAACCGATTCCGCCTTGGACATCAGTCCTGTCGTGCGCACGGATTGCGCGGGTCACTGGATCGCTGTGTGGGACACGGACGGCATCATGGACGGAACGCCCGCCGTCGATCTGGATTTATTGGTCGCACGCTCCGTCGATAACGGGGTGACGTGGACCCCGCCCGCGGCGCTGAATACAAACGCCGCGACAGACACCGGAGACGACGGCGTGCCGTTACTGGCCACCGATAAACTTGGCAACTGGGTCGCGGTTTGGCATTCCAACGATCCGCTCGGCGGAACCATCGGCGCGGATCCCGACATCCTCGTTTCCCGTTCAACCGACAACGGAGCATCATGGACGCCGCCCGTCGCGTTGAACGCAACCGCAGGAGGCGACACGGCGAACGATTACACCGGCGGTTTGGCGACGGACGGATTGGGACACTGGGTGGCAACTTGGCAGTCGAACAACTCCCTCGGCGGAAGCATCGGGACCGACAACGACATCCTCCTGGCTCGTTCGTCGGACAACGGCGCTACATGGACAGCACCGGCCGCGCTCAATACCAATGCGGGTACCGACGACGCCAATGACCAAGGGCCTGTTGTGGCGACCGATGAATCGGGTGTCTGGGTCGCTGCACGGGTGACAGCCGACAAAGGGTCCTTGGGCACGGACCGCGATATTTTGACGGCGCACTCAACCGATAATGGCGTGACCTGGACCGATCCCGCGCCGCTCAACACTGACGCGGCCACGGATATGGATGACGATACGGACCCTGTTATCGCTGCCGATGGTTTGGGTAATTGGATAGCCGCGTGGACTGCCGCGGGGAAGAGTGGCTCTGACTTCGATATTCTGATTGCCCGTTCGGAAGACAACGGCGCCTCATGGACCGATCCGCAACCCCTCAATACGGACGCCGCATCGGACGGCGCGCAAGACGATCGGTATCACGATGTGATCTCCGATGGTATGGGACATTGGGTCGCAGTGTGGTCGTCCTCACGCGTGTTAATCCAGGGTCTTCTCATCGAAGACGATATCGCAGTCGCTTATTCGACGGATAATGGCGCCATATGGAGCGATCCCACGCCACTTGCCGGCAACGCCACTATCGATACCGGACGTGATTTGGTCCCTGTTATTGCCACCGATCGATTGGGACACTTTGTCTCCGCATGGTTTTCCGACGATTCGCAGTGCGGAACCAACGGCAACGACGGGGACATTCTGGTCGCCACGTTGGACCGCGCAACCGATACCGACGGCGACGGACTGGCCGACACGAGCGAAACAGACACCGGAGTCTACGTCGACGACTGGGACACCGGCACCGACCCCAACAACCCGGATACACTCGAAGCGACTATGCCCAATGGAGACGAAACCTGGGTTCGTGGCCGTAAAGAGAAGATCCGGTGGAATTCCGAAGGGGCCACGGGCGATTCCGTCCATATCGAACTGTGGCGCAAGGGCAAACTCGTGCGAACTATCAAGCAATCGACCGACAACGACGGCAAACTGAACTGGCGCGTCCCGGATGGTCTGCCGCCCAAGAAGGGCTACGAGATTTTGATCCGCTCTCTTGCGGTGCCCGCAATCGAGGACATCAGCGACGGCGCGTTTCGCGTGATTTCGGGCGATTAACGGTGAAGCAGCGCATATAGCCGATCAAGCCAGCGGTGTTGTTGATGGTCCGAATCGTCACCGATCGGAACGGTGGCACGTTCAAGTTCGCGAAGGAACGAGGATTCGGATGTTGCGGCGCAAACACGCAATCGTGAACCGCCACGTGTTCGCCTTCCTCCGCGCGGCCGCACGCCGATCCGTCTCTTAATCTGATAAATCTGTGCAATCTGTGGACAAGCATTCTATGTTGACCAATTCAACAAAACTCTGTACCTTTCCATAAAAACCCCTTGTTTCGCAAACAACCCCACGAAACCGACTTTCCGGCTCCTCGCATTACTCCTCAACTCTTGTCAACCAAACAGAGGTCGTTTAGCAGCAAAATCACCTCACCCGTGTTTCCGTGTTTCCATGATCAATCGACAGTGCAACACGATGGGCTATAGAGCAGGGAGGTTTACTCGCCCGGCAACCATGACCGGAAGCACCCCTCGCGCACTGAAGTCGCGCGTACACAAATGACCTCGGAGTCACGCGACGATGATTACGTCCTCGGCGTACGTGCCCGACCGGCGCCAAGCGCTACGGCCCGTCGCTCTTGATCTGATCGATCAAACCGCGCAGCGAAACCGACGCCATGCGTGTCTTTTCGTCCGCAACGCCGTAGGGAACGTACAAACGGTCCCCCACGCGCATCGCGCCGCAACTGTAAACGACGTTGGGCACGTAGCCCTCGCGCTCATCTTCGGGCGCCATGATCAGCGGATGCCTGAGGCGTCCAATCATTTTCGCGGGATTATCGCGATCGAACAGCATTGCCCCGATCGCGTATTGTCGCATGGGGCCGACGCCGTGCGTGAGCAGCAACCACCCATCCTCAGTCTCGATCGGCGATCCGCAATTTCCGATCACCCGCAGTTCCCAAAAGTACTTCGGTTCCGCGATCGGTTCCGCCGTTTCCCAGAAGTACACCATGTCGGAATACATAATGAAGAGCCGATGCCCGTCGATCCGGGAACACATCGCATAGTGGCCATTGATTCGGCGCGGAAACAGGGCCATCCCCTTGTTTATCGCGCACGCTCCATTCAGTGTGTGAATGCGAATGCGTTTGAAATCGTCCGTCTCAAACAGCATCGGCAACGTGTGGATTCCGTCGAACGCCGTGTAAGTCCCGTAGTATGTCACCTTGGTGTCATCGTCGACAAAGCGCACGAGTCTGACATCTTCGATGCCGCGCGATTCGCTGTCGCTCTGCGGGAACAATACCAAGTGCGACACATCGGCTTCGGGTCCGAGTTTGAGTTGGTAGTTCGATCGCGCGAGGTACAACATGCTCTCGATAGTTTCGGAACGATCGGCGTGCTCGCCGCCAGCGTCCGAGAACGATTGAATCGCACGCTCCAAATCGACGAACGTGAACGTGTCTTCCAATCGCGCAAGCACCAAGTCAGCCGCATCCATGAAAGCCGACATCTCCACGAGCTTTCTGCGAAACATCGCCTTGCTGTACTGGTGGTCCGGCGCGAGTCGTGTGCGGGCCGAAAACCGCGGCGCTTCGTCCATGACCAGACTTTCGTCCGGCTGTATGACGCCCGTCCGAAATACGCTGGACGAAACATGCCCTTCGCCCGTTGCTCGCAGGCTCATTATGAATCGCGTCGCGCCTTCGGGAATGTTGGATTGATCCGGATGCGGCACAATCGACGGGTTGAACAATGCCGTGGATTGAAACGAGTACTCCATCGTGAAGTAACTGCCAATCAATAGCTGCTTGACCGCCGAAATATGCTCCGTGAGACCCGTCAGCCGGGCTGCCAATCCAAAGTGCTCGAGAAACACGACCTCCAGGTTCTCGTGCCGATGCGAAAATTGGTGACGCACCTGCGCAAGGCACTCCTCGGCCTCTTCAGTCGGCAGATTCTTGATTCGTTCTACTAAATCGAAAAGTCGCGACGCCGTCCCGGCCATAAACGGGAGCGTGATAACGCGTTTGTCGTCACTTTCGAGTGTCACAGGAAGCGAACGAAAGCGGAATCGTTCCGACGCAACGATCGGAGTCGGATAAGAATTGGTACTCATCGGGCCGCACATGGCCTCTTCTGTAGTGTGAGCCGCGTGCCGGCGCGGTTCACAGGCTGTCGCGATGGGCGTCCATCGCCCTCTGGGGTAGTGGCATTATGCTGTGTTTCTTCGATCTTCCCTTCGCGTCGTCGTCATCGTGTGCGCTTCTGTTCAGGTCGTGTAGTGTCAGCAGCGCAATGAGCCACGCAAGCGTTGACTCGGCGCCTTGATTGAGATTTGGGCCATCCGCCTGCAAACCGTCTCGGCACCCTCCCGTCGAAAAATCGTAGAGCACCGACTGCGTGTCGTTATTGCCGAGAAACCACCCGAAAAACGCGCGCGTGCGATCGAGCCAGATCTGCTCACGTGTGCAACGGTATGCTTCCGCGCACGCCTCGACCATCGCCATCGCCTCTATCGGCTGTTGATCGAAACGCGCGCGATGGCCGTCGCGCGTCATCCACCCGTTGTTGCCGATGAGCGTTATTCGGCCGCCCTTCGCCGTTTGCTTTGCAACCAGCCATTCGAGCGACCGCAGTCCCTGGTCGATCATTTCGTGGTTCGGCACCCACTGTCCGCTGAGAATCAGTGCGTGAGGCAGTTTCGCGTTGTCATACGCCACAACATCTTCCAGCCAGGGCCAGTCGCCGGACTGCACCTCGCCGAACTGGCGCAAGATTCGTGCGGCCAATTCGTCGCGCAAACGCCGCACTGTCCGGTCGCCCGGATAGGTGGTCAAGTACGCGTGAAGGCCAATGACCGTGATCGCGAGGGCCCGTGGCGATTGCATCTGTTCTACAGGTTCCAGGGACTCGTGCAGTAATTGGACGGAAAAATTCCGGATGGACTCGTTTTGCGCGAACGCCGCGGCGCATCCTAGCGCGCTAATCGCTCGCCCGTGGACATCCTCGCTGCCTACGTCCTCCAACCAGCGCCGGTCATAACTCATGAAATTCCTGAAGCGGCGCGATTCCATATTGAGCGCGAAATGGAGAAAGCTCAGGTAAGTACTTGCGAGCGGCTGCACGGACTCGTCCTGGTACAGATCGTAGTGCATGATCGCCACTCGCAGCGCGCGCGCATTGTCGTCAGTGCAGTACCCATGGCGCCGATCGGGAACAGAATATACGGCGTGTTGAAATAGCCCGGTCGTGTCGGTCATGGCGCGCAGATGGGAGAGGTTGACCTCCGGGAGCGTGTCGAGTGCCGAATACTTCGCTCGGTGAAAGAAATTCGCTTTAGGTCGCTTTTGGTGCTCCGCCAAGACCTCGTCTACCAGCGCAATATACTTGTTGCCGACTTCATTCCAGACCATGTCCCGGCAATGCACGTAGGCGCACTTGCGCATCGCGTTGCGCTCGGTTTCGTTGTCCAGAAGTCTGATAACGGCACTCGCAATGGCGTCCGAGTCCCTAAACGGGACCAGCTTGCCCCGCCCATCAGCCAGCAGCTCCTCCGCATACAAATACGGGGTCGACACCACCGCTTTGCCTGCGCCCGCCGCATATGCAAGAGTCCCCGACACGATCTGCGCTTTGTTCAGGTACGGCGTGAGATAGATGTCGGCTGCGCAGATGAATCCAACCAGTTCACGCAACGAGACATAGCGATTGTGGAAAATGACCGACTGCGACACCCCCAGTTCTTCGGCGAGTCGCTCGAGCGCGGTGCGGTACGCCTCGCCGTCACGCCGCAGCACATGCGGGTGCGTCGCGCCCAGGACAACGTATGCCACGTTCGGATGCTTCTCGCAAATCTCCGGCAACGCCCGAATCGCGTACTCGAGACCTTTTCCGGCGGACAACAGGCCAAACGTGAGCAAAACGTGATGACCTTCCAGCCCATACTGGTCCTTCCAAAACGCTGAGTCGACAAAAGCTACGTCGGGTATTCCATGCGGGATGACCACTATTCGACCCGGAGGAATCTCATATACGCGTTGGAGGAGTTGCGCCGCGTGGTTCGACATGACGACAAACCGGTCGGTGCGTTGCGCCAATTCGAGCAGTACTTTGGCTTGGCCCGGTGTGGGGTCGGACAGGACCGTGTGCAACGTGGTAATGATTGGCATGCGCAGCCGGTTCGTAAGGTGCGAGAGGTAGGATCCGTCCGGGCCGCCAAATACCCCAAACTCATGCTGTACGAGAAGCGCGTCGATCTTATTGATGTTGAGGAGCCCGGCGGCACTCAAGTAGTCGGCACGGCGGTGTGCCTGAATCTGAAACCGGACTTCCGGCGGGTAGTCGTACCCTTCCGCAACGTCTTCCATTGCCAGAACGGACACATCTGCCGCACCGTTCGAAGCGCCGATTAGCGCGTCGTGAAGATCCTTCGTGAACGTCGCTATTCCGCATCGGCGCGGCACATAAGACCCCAACAACGCCAAGCTGCGCCTTCCGGCGCCCCCTGTTTGCTCCATGACGCACCTCCAACTACTTCGCCGCCCCTCCAGCGGCGACGCCGTACGCAGTTTTCCCAATTGTACCCCGAGTATGGACAAAAACTCGCTTCAGCGGAAACCAATATGTTCCATTTTGGACTGAAGTTCCATTCTTATTGAATCTGGAACAGTCCGATTGGATGAACTACAGCCCCAAAAAGAGGTTGACGGCCGGGGTGAAGGAGCCAAGGCCCCCGGCCGTCAGGTGCGGTGTGGGTGGGTGGGGAGAAGAACTTTAGTTCAAGGGAGGCGAAGCCACGCTTACCGCGCTCCCGTCACTGGTGAATCGAATTACTCCAGACTCGTCTACAAAGTACTGACGATACCCGGTACGCCCGGATGCCGACGGTACTGCCGTGCAAGTGTACGAAGGGGTCACTGCGGCGGCGCCAAGCGTTACGGCCACGGTATAGACGTAGCCTTCCTTGTTGCCCGAGCCGAGGACGGTGTCGATGAACGGGGGCGTACTGCCGCCGCCATCGGGGTCCGCAAGCTGGGCCAGCGTGCCGTAGTCGCCCTGCCCATTGCCGTCGCTATCGACAAAGGCCGCGGTCTGAAACGCCGCCTGGCCAGTGGAAATCGTGCGCATGCAACCCGAGGCGCTCGCCTCGTTGGCGCTCATGCGCGAGCGGAGCAGGTTCGGAATGGCGATTGCCGCGATTATCGCGATGATTGCGACTACAATCATCAGCTCGATCAACGTGAATCCGGTGCGCCGCGTCATCGCTATCCCTCTCCTGTCGTGCCCGTCATAATTCCGGGCCGCCTCCACGTTCGCCCCCTTGGCGAACATCCCGCTAGACACACGAAACGTGCCAACTGTAATAGAGAGAATATAAGTCCTTTTACGACACCACCATAGGAAGCAGGACCGCGAACGGATTGAAGTGAGAATTGCGCCAAATCGGCTACAATAATCGGGACCGAGTGACAATTTGTGTCAAAAATACGGCAGCGGCGGGAATTCCCCCGACTCCGCACCCGTTTCAGCGCACATACCGAACACGGCAACCTTTCGCGTGGCTGGCGCAATTCATTGGGGAACGGCATTCATGTAAAATAGCGCGCCGCGTTCCAAACTTGGAGAGATACACGCCTTGAAGAAGTCCACTCCGCGTACCACGAAACAAACCGCCTTCGACCGCATGCGCACAACCGTTCGGGGTTACATCTTCCGCGGGCTGCTCGTCCTGGTCCCGCTTGGAATCACGGCGTACGCGCTGATTCTCTGCTACCAACTTACGGCCGCAAACCTCGCGCCCCTGGTCCGGCGATTCAGCATTCCGATTCCCGAGTACGCAGTCCCCTACGCAGTAGTGGTCATTTCGGTGGTCCTGTTTGTGACGATGCTGTATATCATCGGAGTGGCTGCGGCGGTTGTGGTGGGCAGGCGGTTTATCGGCCTGGGCGAAGCAATCCTGCAGCGCATCCCTCTCGTGAAGACCATCTATGCCGCCTCGAAACAGGTCATCGACCTGGTCCAGCCGAAGGACGAGTCGGCCCCCGCCTACCAGGAGGCGGTCATTGTCAATTTCCCGGGCCCGGGCATTAAGACGATCGCCTTCGTCATGGGACGAACGCAGATCGAAGGACGGGGCGAGCACTACCGCGTGTTTATACCGACCACGCCAAACCCTACCAGCGGCTACTTTGAAATGTTTCACGCATCGAGCGTGCAGCAATCTGATATGTCCGTTGAGGACGCGGTAAAGGGCGTTATGTCTGCGGGCATCCTTGTGCCCGACATCCTTGACACGTCCCCGGAATTGGCGAATCCGCCCTCGGCATGGGACTCGCAGTTGGGCGGGGCAAGTCGCGCTGTTCCGGCCGCCGCCCCGAAGCGTATGACGCTCTGGCAGTTTACAAAGAACGTTTTTCGCAGGCGGATTCTGTCCGGATTCTTCGTCTTGGTGCCCTTGGCAATAACCGCGTTCGTCGTCAATTTTCTGTACGATTTCACGGCTGGCCGGATTGAGTTTGTGACGGCCCCTGTACTGCGGCCAGTGCGGGAATACGTGCCGGAGCAAGCGGTGCCGATTGTGACAGCGCTGCTGTCTATTGCGATTATGCTGTCGGCACTCTACGTGACGGGCTACATTGCCACGTGGGTCCTCGGGGGGAGGCTCATTCGGCTCGGCGAAGCGATCATCGACCGAATCCCGTTGATCGCTACCGTGTACAGCGCATCGAAACAGATCGTCGAGACGCTTCTGTTTAAGAAGGGCGGGACTGGATTTCAGGAAGCCGTTATTGTCGAATTTCCGTACAAAGGGGTATTCACCGCGGGATTCCTCGTTGGAAAGACCCGCACAACAACCGGCGAATCGTACCACCGAGTGTTCATGCCGACCGCGCCAAACATCTCGGTTGGCCTGCTACAGTTGTTCACGCCGGATCAGGTTCATTCCGCGGAAATGAGCGTCGAGGAAACGGTAAAGATGGTTGTGTCTTGCGGGCTGATAGCGCCCGACAAAATGAAGTTCCGAAGCGTTGGTGAGGACGCGGACTGCGACGCGGCGAACGCCGAGACATGTGAAGTATAAGCGCCCGCTCCGTTGAACCGCGCCGCCGGTTTTTGTCATACTCCGCCCGTTCCGTCGTTCGAGGGTGCGCAAACGCGGATCGAGGTGGTGCGGTAAGGGGACCCGATGGATACTACCCAACTGGCCATTAAGGGCCTGGCGAATATTGACTACGCCATCATCATTTTCTACATGGCGGGTGTGTTCGTCATCGGCACGTACTACGGCAAGTACGTAAAAAACGCGGGCGACCTCTTCCTTGCCGGTAAAAGCCTTCCCTTCTGGGCGATTGGCATGTCGATCGTCGTGAGCGACATCGGCGCGACGGACTTCATCTTTGTCGGCGGCGCGGCGTATACGTACGGAATCGCGGTTGCAAACTTCGACTGGATGGGTTCGATGCCCGCGATGGTGTTCGCGGCGTTCTTATTCATTCCCTACTTCTGGCGCTCGGGCGTGTACACCATCCCCGAATTCCTCGGGAAGCGTTACAATGTCGCGGTCCAAATGATTCACGCCACGCTCTGGGGCATCTTCCTTTTCGTCATGTTGGGAGTGATGCTTGGCACGACTGCAAAGTTGTTGAATACGGTCCTCGGTTGGAACTTCCAGTTTTCGCTCTGGCTCATGGTGTTCATCGTCGGTATTTACACGTATTCAGGCGGGCTTGCTGCCGTCGTGATGACAGACGTTATCCAGATGATCGTCATGTTCATCGGCGGTCTGGCGATGGCCGTGCTCTGCATTTGGGAAGCTGGCGGCTGGGCCGGGATGAAGGAAAAGATTCTCGCGATGGAGGGCCACGCAGACCATTTCACCATCCTGTTGCCCAACTCGACGAGTACGCCTTACCCGTGGACCGGAATTGTACTTGGGTTGGGCCTTGTGATGGCCACGGCGTACATGAGCGGCAATCAGGCCGTTGTGCAACGGTGCTTCGGCGCGCGTTCGGAATGGGACGCCAAAGGCGGTATGCTGTTCGGCGGATTTCTGAAAGCGTTCATTCCGCTGATGGTGGCGCTTCCTGGATTGGCTGCGGTCGTGCTCGTGCCCGGACTCGAGCGCGGCGATGACGCGATACCGCGTGTGATTCACGACATACTTCCGCCGGGACTGACAGGCTTGATGTTCAGCGCGCTCTTCGCGGCGCTCATGTCGAGCGTAGACTCGTCGCTGAATTCCGCGACGACCATTTGGACGACCGATATCTATGGTCGCGCGCTCCATCTGTCTACCGGAAAGTATCCGACGGAGCGTCACGCGCTGACGATCGGTCGATTCTTCACAGTTGTGTTCATCGTGGGCGCTGCGCTGATTGCGCCATGGATTATCAAGCACGAGAGCATGTATTCGTTTGTGCAGACGGCGCTGGCGATGTTCCAGGGGCCGGTATTTGCCATTCTTCTCCTCGGCATACTGTGGAAACGCGCGACGCAGTGGGGTGGACTTGCGGGTATGGTATTGGGTGTGTGCTTCACGACTATTCTCAATAATACGAAGGGACTGTTTCCATACGAGGACCCCTTCCTGTTCGTTGCGTGGTGGTCGTTTGTGTTCTCCGCGGCGGTGACGATTGTCGTGAGCCTGCTAACGAAGCCTGAGCCTGACGACAAACTTCATGGATTGATATTCGGACAAGTTATGAAAGACGGCAGAGTGCAGCGCGTGCTGCTGGATAGGGTGAACTAATGGCTGCGGAAGAAGCTGTTGCCGAAGTCGCGCATGAGGCCACAACGCGTTCACTTTCGGACTTTGTAACGCCGGTGTTCAAACCTATTCTGGAGCCTGTATTGTCGCCGATACACGGGGCCATCGAGAACCTCTACGAACCGTGGGCAACCGCAGGCGCCATCGCGCTTTTTATCGGCGCGATGATTTGGGTGTTTACGCTGAATAAGGACTACGTAAACCTCGACGCGCCGAGCAAGCATTTCTATCACGATTTGCGGTTCTGGACCATCGCATCCATGGTGCCGCACTTAATTGTCTATTTTTACTTCACCTAGCTGAGAGCCGAATCATGGAACCGGAACAAGTCGACCACACGAAACGGGACGCCGAAACGTTTCTCATCATCGGCGGGTTTGTGCTCCTGCTCGCAATACCGGTCGGGTTGGGCCATTTCTGGGAATGGCACAGCAGGCACGCGCAAATCGTCAACCTCTTTGCGACGGCGGCGCTATTTGTTGTCGGTGCGGGCATGGTGTGGCGCGGGTTCGCGCTGTTGAAGCGCGTCAAGCGCTGATTCCCGTTTGCCGGCCGTGAAACACCTTCCGGCCACCATTAGCGCGGAAACCGCGCGCGCAAAGATCGAGAGTAGTATTGCATTCCGCATTGATATTCTCGTCGGCGCGTTACTCCCCAGTTTTCGCAAACCACTCGCACCTGCTCGTGCGCTGCCTTATCTCGAACTTGTCTGGATGCCTCAGTACCTGATGACTTTTGCCATGCACGGCATTCGCGGTCCCGAAACCGCGTGTGTTACCGTCGATGCCTATTCGTCGCAATTCGCACTGTTCTTTGCCGAAAATCAGGTGCGAAGCGGCGTCCCCGACGGAGAACTGCCGGAGCCGGATTTGTCCCCCGCTCGGGCCGAGGCGACTGCGCGCGCGAATGCGCACAAGTGGCTGCTGCGGTACCACCGCGTACGCAGGCTGACCATCGGCGCGCTTGTATCGATCGAAGTCTTGCGGTATCCCTTCTGGGTCTACTACTATCAGCGGCGGCGCGGACTGCTGGATGTGCGCATAGCGGATGCGGTGACGGGTGAGTTGCCGGGATCGAAGACGAAGTACGCGATTGTGCGGGCGTTTCAGCGCGCGGCGGCATCGACGTAAGGGCAAAAGGGCACAAACAACGCAGGGGACCCAAGTGCGGGTCAATTGGAAGTAGTGGGGTTTTCATGAAGAAGCGGTGGTGTAGTTTCGTTCTAGTGATGTGCGGGTTGGCGGCGACGGCGATTGCGCAGGATGATGCGCCGACGTATGCCGAGCGGCTGGGTTGGCCGAAGGGGTCGCGGGTCCTCATCATCCACGAGGACGACGCGGGGATGTCGCACGGGCAGAACCAGGGCGCGATCAACGCGCTCGAATACGGCGTGCTGACGTCGGTCAGCACGATGATGCCGTGCCCGTGGGTGCCGGAGTTCGCGGGCTATCTGAAGGAGCACCCGAACGTCGACAATGGCTTGCACCTGACGCTGACGTCGGAGTGGCACAATTACCGGTGGGCGCCGCTGGCGGGCAAGGCTGCGGTGCCGGGTCTGGTCGATCCGGAAGGATGCATGTGGTCGAACGTCATCTCCGTGGTGACGCACGCGAGCGCGGAGGAAGTCGAGAAGGAAATCCGGGCGCAGATCGATCGCGCGGAGACGCTTGGCATCCCGATCACGCACCTCGACACCCACATGGGCACGCTGTACGCCAAGCCGGAATACACCGAGGCGTACATTAAGGTCGGCATCGAGAAGCAGATACCGATCATGATCATGGGCGGGCACATGCAGTTCATCGCGGAAGACGAGCAGGACATCGTGCGCCAACTGAAGGTCAAGGAACTGGCGGAGAAGGTGTGGCAGGGCGGTTTGCCGGTGCTCGACGATCTGCTGAACCGCACCTATGGCTGGAAGACGTTCGCGGAGAAGAAGCAGAACCTGATGGACGCGCTGCGGCAGATGAAGCCGGGCGTGACCATGGTGATCATGCACTGCGCGGTGCCGGATCAGGATTGGCCGTTGTTTACGAGTTCCAGCGAAACGCGGTTGAACGATACGCGGGTGATGACGGATCCCGAGTTCAAGAAGTTCATCGAGGACGAGAAGTTTATTCTGTCGACCTGGCGCGAAATGATGGAGCGGCGGAAGAAGGTTAATTAACCTCTTCGTCCATTGGGGCATCTTCGGAGGGCGGGTTTTCTAACCCGCCTCTTTTCTTTGGCTTGCATGCTGGCGGGCTGGAAAACCCGCCCTCCGAAGATGCCCCTGCACGCGGACCAGGTTCATGCTGCGAGGTTCCCGCAGACTCTCGAAGGTGAGTCAGCTTTAATGCAATGTCCCAAGCGTGACTTGCGTCGTTGAAGGCGCGTGCAAATTCTGGATCGCGCAGTTGCTCGTCGAGGAATCTATCGAAGTTCGTTTCGGGATTCATTGGTTTCTCTTGATCCAGTCGACTTGATTCACCGATAAAACGAGGGCCGATCGGCGGAGTCAGCTAAGGTAATCGGCCAAGAACCTTGTTACTCCTGCTACCATCTGTTCAACGTCGTGTCGTGTAAACTCACCAAATTGGCCATGCGCGGCGTGATTACGTAAGGCTGCCCAAGTGCGAAGTTGCTTCGCTCTGAACTCCTCGTACAAGCCAGACTTTTTTAGATCGGTGATCAGTGGATCTAGAGTCTTAGGTTTGCCGTCCGGGTTCGTAGTTGGAATTGGGGGAGTTTGCTTGTCACAAAGTGTTCGAAGCGCCTTTTCAAGTACGGCACCAGTCAGCACGGCTGCAGGGATATGTTCATTAGTTCCTGACTTGCCTTCGCTGAGTAATTGTTCCGCTTGTGCCAAATAGTCTGACGCAACCTCCGACTCTATGCGAATTGACAAATCATCCATAAAACCATCTTCAAGGTCTTGCTTCATTGCGCGAAGATGGCCGAGGGTTTTCATTATTGCGTGCGGTGTCTCGTTAATCTTCGAGGTTTCGTCTACACGTGCGGTATGCACGCTGCCTTGGCGAGTAACATTTTCAAGCAACGTCGTACAACGGGATCTCCACGAATAAAACGCGGCGCTATCGATCTCTTCGGTGGATTCAATAATTGGGTCGAGACCGTGCTCTGGGTCTCCATGATCGTACACGTAGTCTTTCGTCTTTCTGCCTGCTTGAATACGCTCTCCCTCACGAATCAATTCATCAAAGTGATCTATGTATCGCTTTTTGAGTTTAGGAGAAAGCACTGTCGATCACCTCACTCCATAACGCGCGCGAGAGATGAACTCGTTTGTCGAGCGGTTCGTCGTCGGTGTGTAGCCGGGGAGTGGTTTGATCTGGGTGTGGTAGGCGTCGAGGAACCAGGAGGGTTGGGGGTAATACGAATCCTCCAATTCCGCGGGGGGGACAATCCAGTTTTCGGCGCCGATGACGCAGACGGGGGCGTCGAGGAAGTCGAAGGCGAGTTGGGTGATTTGGGCGGCGATGGTGTGCATGTAACTGCCGCGTTCGCAGGCGTCGCTGCCGAGGATGAGCTTGCCGGTTTTTTTGACGGAGCGGTAGAGCACGTCGTAGTTGAACGGTACGAGTGACTGACCGTCGATCAGTTCCACCGAAATTCCGAATTCGCTTTCAAGACGTTTGGCGGCGTCGAGCGCGCGGTAGAGGGTTGCGCCGAAGGTCATGATGGTGAGGTCGTTGCCTTCCTTGACGATCGCTGGTTCGCCGATGGGCAGGCGGTAGTATTCCGCGGGCACGCCGCCTTCGTGGAAGTGGTCGGTGACGTCGTAGGTGCGCTGGCTCTCGAAGAAGACGACGGGATCGCTGCCGCTGAGCGCCGTCGCCATGAGGCCCTTCGCGCTGTAGGGCGTTGCGGGGAACACAACTTTCAACCCGGGCATGTGCGCGCAAAGGGCGGTCCAGTCCTGCGAATGTTGCGCGCCGTATTTGCTGCCGACGGACACGCGCAGCACAACGGGCATATGGCAGTAGCCGCCGGACATGGCCTGCCACTTCGCCATCTGGTTGAAGATTTCGTCGCCCGCGCGGCCCATGAAGTCGCAGTACATCAATTCGACGAGCGGCTTTCCGCCTTCGAGCGCGAAGCCGACCGCCGTGCCAACGATGGCGCCTTCGCTGATGGGCGAGTTGAAGAGGCGGTGGTATGGCAGCGCTTCGGTGAGGCCGCGGTAGACGGCGAAGGCGCCGCCCCAGTCGCGGTTTTCTTCGCCGTAGGCGACGATGCGCGAGTCGTTGTAGAAGTGGTGGACGATCGCTTCGAACACGGCGTCGCGGAAGCTAACGGCCTTGCCTTCTTTCAGAATCTCACCGTTCGGACCGATGCCGCTGCGCGACTTTTTGGCGATCTGTTGCACGCGCGGATTCTGATCGAGCGGGATGAGCACGTCGTTCTTGAATTGGAGACCTGGCAACTTCTCGTCGATCTGGTTCGAGAACATGATGGGTTCGAGGCCGATGTGCGGGCCAAGCGTCATGCGCGGCGACTTCGCGTCGTCGATCGCGAGTGTGAGCGCCTTGACGACTTTGCGCGTAGCGTATTCGCGGACTGCTTTCAGATCGTCTTCCTTCGCGACACCGGCCTCGACGAGGCGTCCGCCGAACTCGATTAGCGGATCGACCTGTTTCCACAGTTCGATCTCTTCGCGTTCGCGATACGACGACTGATCGCTGGGCGAGTGGCCGCTCTGGCGATAGCACACGACTTCGAGCAGCACCGGGCCGCCGCCGTTCTTGATTGTCTCGATCTTGCGCTTGTACGCGTCGGCGAGGCTGAGCGGGTTGTTTCCGTCCACGCATTCCGCCTGCATGTTTTCGGGATTGATTGCGGCGCCCGCGCGCGCGAGGCGTTCGAAGCCCATCGTTTCGCCGATGGGTTGGCCGCCCATGCCGTAGAAGTTGTTCATGAAGTTGTAGATGATGGGTAGTCCGCCGCGGAATTCCTTGTCCCAGAGGTTCGAGTACTGGCCCATGGCCGCGAAGCCGAACGCTTCCCAGGTCGGTCCGCAACCGATCGACGCGTCACCGATGTTGGCGACGGCGATGCCGGGTTTGCGCAGGATTTTCTTGTAGAGCGCGGCGCCGGTCGCGATGTCCGCGCTGCCGCCGACGATGGCGTTGTTCGGGAACACGCCGAAGGGCATGAAGAAGGCGTGCATCGAACCGCCCATGCCCTTGTTGAAGCCGGTTTCACGCCCGAAGACTTCGGCGAGCAAGCCGTAGAGCAGGTAGTCGATGCCGAGTTCTTCCTCGTCGTCCGCGCGGAAGGTGGCCTTGCCGTTGCTGCCAATGGCGAGCGGCTTTTCAGTTTTGCCGCCGGATTCAACGATACCGAGGATTGTGCCACCGAAATACTCGCGCATGATCTTGTCGAG
Organism: Candidatus Hydrogenedentota bacterium; assembly: GCA_013359265.1. Lineage (NCBI taxonomy): Bacteria > Pseudomonadati > Candidatus Hydrogenedentota > Candidatus Hydrogenedentota bacterium. The sequence goes on along the minus strand of JABWCD010000016.1, from coordinate 72,416 downwards.
GGTCTTGCCTTTGACCTCGTGAATCGCCGCGAGGCCCTTCGCGATGATTTCGCCGTGGCTGCGGTGGCTGCCGAAGATGTGGTCGTCGATCGAGAGGTGGAAGCACTCGCCGACGGCGGCGCCTTCCTGGCCAATGGACAGGTGCGCGGGGCCGGCGTGCTTGTATTCGATGCCCTGGTACGCGCCGAGCTTCTTGATGTCGTCGAGCATGGTCTCGAATTCGCGGATGAGCGCCATGTCGCGGAACGCGCGCAGGCAGCGCGCTGGGGTGATGTCCTTGTTGGACTTGAGCTCGTCCTGGAGGGACTTTGCATACGTATTGACCGGGATGGACCCCAGTTCGAGTACGCCCCCTTTCCGGACTTCGGACGGGACCACCATCAACTTCTTGGCCATGACATTCCCCTGCTAGCGGTAATTTGGGTCGTGGAAACAATCGGAGAGTATATCGGATAGGCCGCATCGCGTTCTACGCGCAGGGCGACGGACGCGCGACGCGCTATGGTGATTCGCGGAGGAATCCCGATTGCTCGACCTCCCTTAATACTATGCCCACGGTGTTGCACTTCGGAGCGGGTTTAGGGTCTGGGGTTTGGGGGCTGGGGAGGCCGTGGCGGGGGGGTCGCGAGGGGGTGAAGGCGGTTCTGACGCTGCCGCGAATTGCGCCATGTTCGGTTGACAGTTGGCGATACGAGGAATTTTACAAGACGAGGGGTAATTGGTTGACTAATTTTGTATAAGTTTCCTATTTATAAGCGTTTACTTATAGGCCGCTTGGTGTTAAAGGGGGATTGAGCGAATGGGAATTATGGGAGGTATGGGAAGTATAGGAGGGGCGGTCTGCAGGGGCTGCCGGAGGGGTCGGATTGGTTGCGTCGGTGCGGTGAAGGTGGCGTTGGGCCGTGGACACAGCCGGTGGCAGCCCGCTGGGGAGTGGCCCAAAAGGACAAAAGGACCTAAAGGACGAAAAGGACCTAAAAGGACGCGGGCGATCCTTAATGCTTCATGTTGCGGGCTTTTTCGCGGGAGATGGGTTTGTGCTGTTTGATTTCCAGGGCGGAGCGGCGTTGTTGTTCGTTGGGTTTCGGAAATTCGATGAGTTCGTCCGTCACGTCGATTTGTGCGGCGCCTGCATATCGGTCCAGCGTGGACTTGTCCCATTTCGAGACCAGCGCGTCGAGGTTGTGCTTCGTTTTTAGCGCTGCGATTTCATCGGAGTACAGGGCGAGGATGTCGTCCACGGGAGCGGTGCTGAATCCCTGTTCGTGCATCGTGGCCTGCGCTGCGCGCATGGCCGGTTCGTCCAGACCGCGAAGGCTGGCTTCGTGCTTTTCGCTGCCGGCGAAGGCGACGGCGACGCAGCGGGAGTCGTACACGCCGATGCGTTTGCCGGCCATGGCCGGGTCCGGTTTCGCGGTGCTTGTGCAGCCGGCGCATACGGCGATTCCAGCGAGTATTGCGGCGAAAACGGATTTGTTCATGGCGCATCCCCAGAGCCGTAAGACGGGCTTACGGCGATTTGTCGGTCCCCGGAACGTACGGCCTCATTATATACCTAGTCCTACAACGCGAGGTTCGTAATTGAGCGCCCCGGGCTTATTTTGGATTTTGGATTTTGGATTTTGGATTAGAAGACTGTCCAGATTAAGGCGGCAGTGTCTTATCTTGCGCAAGATGGCGGAACAGTACGCAGGCGTGGTTCTTGCGATCGAATCGCCCGCTCGTATTTTGCGCGGAAGCGCTCACGCTGCTTGCGCTTAGACGGCGTGCGATTCGGAGAAATCAGCGAAGTAGGACTAGAACGATGGACCGTGCCGATGATGTCGGCGCGTTTTCCCGGGTCGTTGGCGGGATAAGTGCGCCGGACAACGCGGAGCTTTTCCTTCCCTTCGCTGATACCGCTTCGGCGGACAAGTCAAGAGCGCGTGACGAAATGGAAATCTTGTGACGAGAAAAAAAGGCGAATTTCCGCGTCCCTTTTTCTATACGTATGCTGTACGTATAATTGGGTTATGAATAAGAAGCTCACCATATCTATCGACGAAGACGTTTACGCGGGCTTGCACCAGCGGATTGGGCGGCGCCGAATCAGCCATTTCATTGAGATGCTGGTTCGGCCTCACGTGATCGACAAAGAACTGGATCAGGGGTATCGCGAACTTGCCGAAGACGAGCAGGACGCGGCAGAAGCGTTGGAGTGGATCGAGGGCACGCTTGGGGACGTGAACGATGACGAGCGGTGAGGTCTGGTGGGTGTCGTTTTATCCATCGATCGGTGGCGAGATTCAGAAGCGGCGGCCCGCGATCATCATCAGCAACGACGCGTCGAACAAACACCTAAATCGCGTGCAGGTCGTTCCTTTAACTACGAATGTTTCGCGGCTGTATCCGGGCGAGGCCTATGTCACTATAAACGGCGAACAGCGCAAAGCGCTCGCGACGCAGATCATGACGGTGAGCAAGGCGAGGTTATCGTCGAAGTTGGCGCAGGTTTCGTCGGAGGATATGGATGCAGTTGGGCGTTCGGTCGAGGTTCAGTTGGGGCTGGCGTAGGCGGTTACGCAACGAGGGGCGCGTCTTCGCCTATGTTGGCGTGGGCGCTGAAAGACACAAAGCAGAGCTTTTCAAGAGTGCGTTACGAAATGGAAATTTCGTAACGAGGAAACCTGATCAATTTGCCGAGAGAGAGACAAGCACCGTGTTTCGCTTCCTCCTTCGCTAAAGCTGTGGAGGACAAGCCGCAAGGCCTGCGCGAAAGACCGCGCCAGTCCCGGGTGACGCCCGGCGTGGAAGCCGGGCGCTACGAAAATCGAATGCGGACGCCTGGAACTTTTTGTATTCGGTGCAGGCTTGGACTGTAATTGAGGTCACGTCCTTGATTTCCATCTAAACCCTTGTGGCGGCGGGGGTATCTCAGGGGATGTGAGCATATGTTGCCAAGCCGTTATAGCGGGACGACCTAGCGGGATGCGTGTGGCGGAGAGTACTGCCGAGTTGGACGATGGGATGATGGTGCGCCGGGCGCAGGACGGCGATCGGCGGGCTTTTGAGCAGTTGTACCGGTTGCACGTGAACCGGGTGTATGGGCTATGTCTGCGGATGACGGGGCAGCATGCGTTGGCGGAGGAGTTGACGCAGGAGGCGTTTATCCGGGCGTGGGAACGGCTCGAGTCGTTCCGGGGCGACAGCCAGTTTTTCTCGTGGCTGTACCGGTTGACGTTTAACGTGGTGCTGGGCGACAAGCGGTCGCAGCAACGGCGGGAGGCGCGGGTCGTAGGGACGGACGATTTGGAATCGCTCGGGCACCCGGCGCAGGGGCAGCGGCCGGGATTGCGGGCGGACCTGGAGGCGGCGATTGCGGCGCTGCCGCCGGGCGCGCGGGAGGTGTTTATCCTCCACGACGTGGAGGGGTACAAGCACGAGGAGATCGCGGAGATCGCGGGCATTGCGCAGGGGACGTCGAAGGCGCATCTGCACCGTGCGAGGCGGTTGTTGCGGGAGCAGTTGGCGTGAGGACGGGGTATCGGGTATCGGGTATCGGGTATCGGGTATCGGGTATCGGGTATCGGGTATGGGGTATCGGGTATGGGGTATCGGGTATCGGGTATCGGGTATCGGGTATCGGGAGGGAGCGGATGGGTCTGTCGAGTCATGTGCGCTTCGCGCGGTCGTGCTCGTAGGCGGATGCCAGATGCGCGGAGGAAGTACAAAGCGGAGATCTTCAAGAGTGCGTTACGGGGTGGAAGCTTCGTATCGAGTAAAAAATGCCAGAGTGCGTTACGGGGTGGAAGCTTCGTATCGAGTAAAAAATGCCAGATGCGCGGAGGAAGTACACAGCGGAGATCTTCAAGAGTGCGTTACGGGGTGGAAACTTCGCAACGAGTAGAAAACTGCGGCGGGAGTCTTGCGGCGTGAAGAAGTTGTATCGACAGGCGTGGGTGTTTGCGGGAAGCGAGAGTCGAGTTTTCGATTACGATTACGAGCACGATTACGAAGCACGAGCACGAGAATATGGCAGGATCGGCTTTCGTGGACAAGCGCAGTTGTGAGTACGAATACGAACGAGAGCATGAATTTGGATGGTCAGGTCTGACGGGCGAATTAGGGGCGTAATGCCATGAACAATAGCGAGCGATACGAAAGACTGAACGACTACGTCGACGGGGTGTTGTCCGTCGAGGAAGCGCGTGAGGTCGAGTTGGAGTTGGAGCGCGACCCGGCGTTTCGGGCGGAGGAGCGCGCGTTGCGCGCGTTGCTTGACGAGGCGAAGCACCTTCCGAAGGCGGCGGTGCCGCGGTGCGATTTGTGGCAGGGCATCGAGTCGCGGTTGTGCGAGCGGGTGTGCGGGCGGGAGGAATCGGCGCGGACGGCGTTGCGGACCGTGTATCGCGCATCGCTGGCGGCGGCCGCGGCGGCGGTCATCTTCGCGGCGGGAATGTGGTACGGGCGCGAAGGGCAGGTGGCGAATGCGCCGGGGCTGGAGACGAACGTGGCGCGGACCGGCGACGCGGATGGCCGTGTGACGCCGGGCGGCGGCGATACGCCTGAGGAACAAGACGGTACTGCGCCGAACCCCGTGGGTGTGGCCCAGGGGAACGACGCCGAAGGGCCTGCGCCGCAGGCGGAGCTTGCGGGCTATAAGCAGATCGAACTCGAGTACGCGATCGTTCGCGAGGCGCTGATCGAGAAGCTCGATGCGGCGCGGCCGAACCTCGCGCCGGAGACGTTGCAGGTGGTCGATGACAGCCTCGCGACGATTGACCGCGCGATTAAGGAAATCGAAATGGCGCTTGCGAACGACCCGGGCAATCACAGTCTGATTCGTTCGTTGGTGGCGATGCACGACCAGGAGGTCGAGTTGCTCCACCAACTGGCGCGCATCTCGGAACTTCCGCGGGAGGAAAACGCATGATGCGGGTAAGCACGGCAGCGCTCGCTTCGATGGCGGTCGCGATGATGGCGTTTGCGGATACGGCGATTGACGAGGTCCGTACGGTCGGCGCAACGGGCACCGTCGAGGTGTCGAACGTGAAGGGGCGCGTCGACGTGGCGGGCTGGGACCGGAACGAGGTGCGCGTGTCGGGCACGCTGGGCAACAATGTCGAGCGGCTCGAATTCACGCACGAAGACGACGATACGGAAGTGCGCGTAGTGTTGCCGAAGCGCGGACGCGTCGGGGAAACGAACCTCGTGATTCAGATTCCCGTGGGCAACGAACTGGTTGTCGATTGTATCTCAGGGTCAATCGAGGTGCGCGACATCAAGGCCGATGTCGAATTAGTGACCATTAGCGGCAGCGTGCGCGTGGCGGGAATCACGGGCGACGTCATTGCGAAGAGTACGAGCGGCAGTGTCCGCGTCGAGAATTGTTCGGGCGACATTGAAGCGAAGAGCACGAGTGGCAGCGTCCGTCTCGACAACTGCAAGGGCGATGTCGAGGCATCGAGTGTGAGCGGCAGCGTCCGTTCGATAAACGGTTCGGGGGACATTCAGGCGGAAAGTTTCAGCGGCAGCGTCGAGGTGGATGGAGATTTCGGCGACGTGGAGGGGCGAAGCACCAGCGGCAGCGTGCACATCAAGACGGTCCGAGAAACGGCGCGGGCGTCGTCGGTCAGCGGCAGCATTGAGATTAGCGGCGTCACCCCGCGGGAGATCGAGGGCAGGTCGAATTCCGGCAGCGTTTCGTACACGGGCGGGCTTGCGCCGGACGCGAAGTTGCGGGCACGCACACACAGCGGGAGTGTTCGACTGAATTTGCCCGCCGACGTGTCGGCGCGTGTTCACGCGCAGACGTTTAGCGGCGGCATCAACAATAACCTCGGCGGGCCGACGGCAGTGAAGTTGGAGGACGGCCCCGGGAAAACGCTCGACATAAAGTTGGGTTCGGGTTCCGCGAGCATCGACGCGCAGGCGTTCAGCGGGAGCGTGACGCTGTCGCCGAAATAGCGGGGGGGGCAGATTGCCGCGGGCGGCAAAGGACGTAAAGGACCCAAACGACCGAAAGGACGTACAGGCCGCCGTGGGAGGTGTAAGTCCGGTATGAATGCGCCGGCTGCTTCGCTTGTCCAGGTAGGTCGGGTTACTTTACGTCCTTCGCGTTGGCAACGATGCGGGAGATGAGGCCGTATTGCATCGCTTCCTCGGCGGACATCCAGAAATTGCGGTCGCTGTCCTGGGCGACTTTCTCGATTTTTTGGCCGGTTTCCTTCGAGATAAGATCGTTGATCTTCTCGCGGATTTTGAGGATTTCCTGGGCCTCGATGCGGATGTCCTGCAACTGGCCGCCGGCGCCGCCGCTGGGCTGGTGGAGGAGGAAGCGGGTGTTGGGCAGGGCGAGGCGATTCGACTTCTTGCGGGCACCGAGGAGGATGGGGACGGCGATGCTCGCGACCCAGCCCGCGCCAATGCAGAAAACCTCGGACTCGACGAAGCGCAGTACGTCGTGAATGGCGTAACCGGAGTCGACGTGCCCGCCCTGGGACGTGATAAAGACCTTGATGGGGTCGTGGGATTCCGTATCGAGGACGACGAGTTGAGAGATGACGCGCTCGGCCATTTCCTGGTCCACCTGCCCGGTGAGGACGACTGTCCGCGTCTTGAGCAGGTGGCTGAGCATGCCGTTTTCTTTTTTCTTTTCTTCCTTTTCTTCGTCGTCGCCGTCCGGCGTATCGAACCTGAGGGTGTCCATCGAATCCTCGCTTTCGGTGTTATTGAATCGCGTGGGCGGGTAACAAACCGGTCGAATTGTGCCATTCGGCGCGCGGGCGGGTCAATGCAGCGGGGGCGGGGCTGAACGGCGAGACTTTTGGATATCAAGGAATGTACTAATAGCTGGCTAAGGATGGCCTAATACGGTACACTGGCGGTGGCATCGCAGCCATGGGTTAGGTGGAGACCGATGAACCATCTTGTGTTTGCGTATGGCACATTGTTGATTTCGGGCGTGCAGGAAGCCGTGCTGGGGCGCGCCATCCCGGGCAGGCCGGACCGATTGCGTGGGTATCGGAAGACCACGCTGCAAGACGGGACCGATTCGTTTCCCAATCTTGCGCCGGAGGCTGATGGCCGGGTCGATGGGCGCGTCATCGAAGTGACGCAGGACGAGTTGAACCGGATCGACATGTACGAGGGCGACTTGTACGCGCGGCACAGGGTCACACTCGAAAGCGGAACGGAGGCGTGGGTCTACTATTCGTAGGGACTACGTGCGCAGCGGGGCTTCCCCATCCGATCAGTTTGGGATTTTCGAATCCAGGTTATTGATTGGGGAGGCATCTGCCAGGAGATAAGCGGCAATCGTCCGTGCGGCGAAGTCGGTGCCCTTGGGGGTGAGATGGCCGTCGTTGCCGAAGTAGAGTTCGCAGGGGTCGGGATGCGCCAACATCGCGGCAGGTAGATCGATGTAGTCGAGATTTTCGCGGGCGTAGAACTCGCCGGTGATCGCGATGTCGACGCCGCGCTCGTAGATTGCGGGGTCCTCGACCGAGTTCATGTTCCATTCCCACGAGAAGTCGCACACGCTGTTGATGTCGGGGACGGTGTAGACAAGGAAGTCGACGCCGCGCGCGCGGCAGTCTTCTCGCATGCCGAGCACGTCGGATTCGAGTATGGCCTGGCCCTCGTTCAATTCGTCGTACCAATCCTTGAGCTGGATCTCGAGCCAGAACGGGCGATCGACGCTGGCCTTCGCCGGGGGAATGCGGCTGGGTTCGAGGAACCGGATCGCGTCGAGGGTCTCGACGAGCAGCGCGGGTTTGCCGGTGGTCACGAGGAGTTGGTTGTAGACGGCGCTGTGGCGGCGAAACCACTCATGGGCACGGACCTGCCATGCGCCCCAGTGCCTGCGGTTCTCGAGTATCTGCTGCCAGGTCGTGGAATATGCGCGCATGTGCTTGCCGATCTTGGCGAGCGAGTTGTCCACGTCGTTCGCGGGAAAGAGCTGCGCGATGACGAGATCGGGTTCGAGCAAGAATCCGATCTTGTTGAGACGGATGCGCTCCTGCCACGGGCCGTAACCCTCGTCACCGCCATTCATGACGGTGAACTTGCGCGAACCGCCGGCGCTGTTGAGGTGCGCTTCGAGGCGGCGGGAGATCATGTCGTCCTCGTTGACACCCCAACCGTAGGTGAAAGAATCGCCGATCAGCAGGATTCGATATTCGCCGGGCTGTTTCGGCCCGTAGTCGCGGTCGCGAAGTCCCTGACTGGAGGTATCCGCGGTGAAGGTTCCCATCGTCTTGGGGGCGCCCAACGGATTGGTTGGAAATTGAAACTCGCCGTGTGAATTTGGCCCAAGTGTCCACCATGTGTCCGGGTCATATACGGAAACGGGCGGGATCGGCTTCGCCATGGGAAACAGAATGCGCGCGCCCATTTCGAGCACAGCGCCGGAGATTACGGTCGAGAGAACCGTAACGAGGGCAGTGCCGGCGGCGGCCTTCCACCGGAACCGGGGTTTCGCCGGAATCGACAGGCCGACCGTGAGCATTGAAACGGCCCACAGCGCGCTGACGAGGGCGGGCACACCACGGACGGTGAGTGACGTGACCAGTATTATCGACACGAGAATGAAGCACGTACGGGCGACGCGTTGGAACGCGAGATAGGCGGTCGCGAGCGTGGATAGCGCGGGCGCAGGCCGCAACACGGTGCGGCGCCAAGCCAAATCAAGCAGGAACACGGCTTGCACCGCGGTCCCTAACTCGGCGATTGGAAACCGGCCCCCGCCCACTTCGTTTGCAACGAGCGCGCACATGAAGGCAAGCGCCCACAGTGATACACGAAATGTACACACGATGAGGAGGGGGACGTACAACCACGCCAGTACGGGAGAGTTCCCGACGACTCCGTAGATTTGGGTCGCCCAGACGATCGCAAAGGCGGTGATGCAAAGACGAACAATATGGATGCGAGTGGGCGAATCCGCTGGCTTGGACATGTTCATGCTGGTCTATCACTCGAGGAGACGACGATCAAATGCAGCCGCGCGGGACGGCCGCCAGCGCTACGGCGCAGGGATCGAACTCAACCTGCGCACGAACAGGAATAGGGCAAGCGCGTACACCGCCGCGGCCGACACAAACACGGTCGTAAAGTTCGTGGCCATCGCAAGCACAATTGCCAGCACGGAGCCGAGGACCGTTGCACCCCCGTTCACCCCCCACATCCAAGGCACTGCGTCGCGTCCGTGAATAGAGACGAGGCGTATTCCTTCCGGGAATGGCATGCCCATGAAGAACCCCAGGGGCGCGACCATGGCCGCGGTAACCACGCCACGCTGCCATAACGGCCAGCCCAGAGTAAGCGGCACAATCGATGGATACACGAACCCCGCGACGAGAATTGTGACGATCGCGCCGGAGATACCAACCGCGAGCGGGATTCGCAACGTTGCGCGCATTTGACTGCCGATACCCGCGAACAGAAGCAATGTGGCGAGCACGGTGGCCAACGAACGCGCGGGGTGACCGAGCAGGAGCGAGAAACGCTGCATCAGCGCAATTTCCACGAAGATGAATGCGATACCGAGACAAATGAAATAGACAAGCCACGACGGGAACCGTGGAATACGCGCCCTGCCGCGCTTGAGCAGCGGAAGAAACATGAAGACGAGCACCGCTACGGTCAGCCAGAAGAGCAGAGTGAAAAGCGTGAGCGACGCGCGCCCACCACGCAGGATTTCAGCGGCGCCGCTTGAATAACGCGCCATAAGCAATTTGCGGACGCTGAGGAAATTGAAGAAGAACGGGCTGTCGTCCCAGACGGGGCGAGCGTCGAACTCCCACTGTTTGACTGCGTCCAACTGTTTGCCCGTTTGGCGCAGATCGGCGTATTGCTTGTAAGTCTTTTGAATCGCGTACGTCATATCTTCTTGCGCCACGGGAAACATCATGTTCAGTTTATTCCGCTCGGCGTGTTCGCGGACGGTCTCGATTTGGATATCCGAGAACGGGCGATTGCCGGCCATGATTCCGATGAATCCGTTGAACGGATTGAACACGGCCAGGATGTGCCGCTCCGGGGTTTCGTACCCGAGTTCGTACATGGCCTCGAGCATCACGGTGAACAGCCGGACCGACTCCGCCGGGGTCTTCCATCGCGAGATGTTCAGTATGCCGCCCGGTGTGAGATGGGTAATATAGTCTTTCATGGCCTCGACGGTATAGAGATAGCTTTCGGAGAGCACATACGCGCCCGAGTTCAGCGCCGCGAAGGTATCGATCGCGTTCATGACGATTACGTCATACTGTCTGCCGCTGCGGCGCACAAAGCTGCGTCCCTCTTCGTTGTGGACGTCGACCTCGGGGCGCCCGAATACGACCTTGGTTTGCTTTCCGTATTCCTGCTTCACGATGCGCGCGGTTGTGGGATTAATCTCGACGGCGTCGACGTGGCTGGGGTTTGCGCGCAGCGAATTCAGCACGTCGACGCCCCCTCCCGACCCGATAACGAGCACCGAATCCGGCTTGGGGATCAGCAGGTACGGCGACGCCCACGTTATGAGGCACTCGCGTTCCGGATTCCAGTCGGAAGGTGGATGCGTCCAATGCACGGCCATACCTGTCCATGCGTCGCCGTCAATGAATATACGTTTCTCGCGCGGGTGGCGGACACTGCCCGTCACGTCGATTCGCGAGATAGAATTCCATTCGGAGAACTCGATCGAAGGTTCGATGGCCGGAACGTGACCCGCGGCTTTGTAGAGCGAGACCAATGCCTTGGTTTCTTCCGGCTGGATCGAGCGGTCGATGTCGCGTTCAAAGACGACGATTGCGGCGGCGGTCGCGAGGCATATGGCGCCGCCGTAGAGGCTTATTCTCGAGCGGGGATTGAGTGCAAGCGCGGGAAGGGTCACCAAGCCGGCCGCGATGACCACGAGCGTTACGGCGCCGAGCGGCCCAATGAGCGCGAGAAACAAGAAGCATCCCGAGGCGGCGCCGACGAGGTCCGCAAAGTACAAGAAATTCATATGCTCGGCGTAATCGCGGTACACAAGGCCGAGAATCCAGCCCGAGAAGAAGTACGGCAGCACGGCGCACGCGTACGTCAGGTAGAGTAGATACTGGTTGCTCTTTACCGTGGCGACCGAGGCGGTGTTGATATCCAATTGGGTCATTGCGAGCGAGGAGACGAGCGTCGAGACGAAGAAGAGTACGGCGGCCAGGGGGACGGTCAGTACCCGCGCCAAGCGGGAGTCCTTTCCAAAAGACATCCATGTACCGCTAATTCCAAACCCCAGCAGCGCGATGGACACGATGAAGTAAACAACGTGGTTCCAGTAGACGACGCTGAAGATTCGAGTCTGGACCAGTTGCAGCAGTAGCGTAGCCGCGGCCACGCTGAATGCCGCCACTGCAGGCCCGGCTAGACGCACACCCGATGCTGCCCTGGCGCCCCTGCTTGACAACTCCCGACTCCCCCATTTCATGAACGCCAGGCCCCCGGCGTTTGCGCCGCGCGACTATACGTGCCCCGGCCGTAGAATGCAACGCGGCGCCGGCAGGCGGGATTACGCTCGATGGCATTGACCCCCGATCGCGCGTTTGTTAGGCTTTCGGCGCAGCGAACCAATCCCCGGCCCATCCATGAATATTCTCGGCATTTCGGCGTTCTATCACGACAGCGCGGCGTGTTTCGTGCGCGACGGCGACATCGTCGCCGCGGCGCAGGAAGAGCGCTTCAGCCGAAAGAAGCACGACCCTCGGTTCCCGATACACGCCATCGCGTATTGCCTGAAGGAAGCGGCGGTCGGCGCCGATGAACTCGATTACGTCGTGTTCTACGACAAACCGTTCGTGAAGTTCGAGCGGCTGTTGATGACGTACATTGGCACCGCGCCCAAGGGAATTCGGTCGTTCATCGATCAATTGCCGTTCTGGTTGAAGGAGAAGCTGTTCACGCGCAACGCCATCCGGCGCGAGCTCGGTTACAAGGGCACGGTACTGTTCACGACACACCACCAGTCGCACGCGGCGGCGGCGTTTTTCCCCAGCCCGTTCGAGGAGGCCGCGATTGTGACGCTGGACGGCGTTGGCGAATGGGCCACGACGACGTATGGCATCGGGCGCGGCAACAAGGTCGAAATTCTCAAGCAGATCAATTTCCCGCATTCGCTGGGGCTGTTGTATTCCGCGTTCACCTACTTTACGGGGTTCAAGGTCAACAGCGGCGAATACAAGCTGATGGGTCTCGCGCCGTATGGCGAGCCGAAGTACGCGGATGCGATTCGGAAGGAATTGATCGATCTGCGCGAGGACGGCTCGTATCGGTTGAACCTGGATTACTTCGATTATTGCGCGGGGCTGCGCATGACCAACGACAGATTCGCGCGCCTGTTCGGCGGGCCGCGCCGCGAACCGGAATCGAAAATCACGCAACGCGAGATGGACCTTGCGAAGTCGATCCAGGTCGTGACCGAAGAGGTCATGCTGAAAATCGCGCGCACGGCACACAAGGAGACCGGGTGCAAAGACCTCGTGTTGGCGGGAGGCGTGGCGCTGAATTGCGTTGCGAATGGCCGGCTGTTGCGCGAGGGGCCGTTTGAGAACATCTGGATTCAGCCGGCGGCGGGCGACGCGGGCAACGCGCTGGGGTGCGCGTTGTATGCATGGCACCAACTGCTCGGCAATCCGCGCACGCCGGACCGGCGCAGACAGAAGGCGACGTATCTCGGCCCGGCTTATGGGGACGATTCGATCGAAGCGTACCTGAAGTCGGTCAATGCGCCGTACGAGAAGTACGACGACGAGGCGCTGTGTTCGCGTGTCGCCGAATTGTTGGCGAACGAAAATGTGGTGGGCTGGTTTCAGGGGCGCATGGAATTTGGGCCGAGGGCGCTGGGTGCGCGCAGCATTCTCGGAGACGCGCGATCGCGAAACATGCAGTCGGTGTTGAACCTCAAGATCAAGTTTCGCGAGTCGTTTCGCCCGTTTGCGCCCGCGGTGCTCGAGGAGCGCGTCGGAGACTATTTTGATCTGGATACGGAGAGTCCGTACATGCTGTTGGTGGCGGACGTTGCGAAGCAACACCTCGCGCCGCTCGATGGCGAGGCATCGCGCGCGGCGGGTTTCGAGAAGCTGAAGATAGCGCGTTCCGACGTGCCGGCAATCACGCACGTGGACAATTCGGCGCGCATTCAAACAGTGCGCGAAGAGGACCATCCGCGGTACTACGGCCTCATCAAGAAGTTCGAGGCGTTGAGCGGGTGTCCGGTGATCATCAACACGTCGTTTAACGTGCGCGGCGAGCCAATCGTGTGCACGCCGGAGGAGGCGTACACCTGCTTCATGCGGACGAATATGGACTATCTTGTGCTCGGGTCGTGCGTGCTCGACAAGCGCAATCAGCCGGAGTGGAAGGACAAGGTGGATTGGAAGGCGCAGTATGAACTCGACTGATGCGATTCTGGATTTTGGATTGTGGATTCTGGGTTGGGAGTCCCAACGATGAAGCCCGATCCGGCGAACGTATCGCGTGGGGAACTGCGCAATTTTGGGCTGTTGATGTGTGGCGCGTTCGCAGTCATCGCGTGTCTGCGGTGGTGGATCAAGGGCCACGCGCCGACGGTGTTGTTCGTGATTGCGGCTGCGTTTCTCGTATTCGGTTTGGCGGCGCCGGTCGCGCTGAAGCCGGTGTACCGGGCGTGGATGAAATTCGCGCTGGCGCTGAATTGGGTGATGACGCGGGTGTTCTTGACGATCGCGTTCTATGGACTGATCACGCCGACCGGCATTATCTATCGCCTCGTCGCGGGCGACCCGCTCAAGCGCGCGTGGGACCCGCATGCGGGTTCGTACTGGGAAGCACCGGACGATCAGCCTGGCGAACTGGACGCGTACAAGAATCAATTCTAGCGTTCGGATGTATTTCCTGCCAGAATTGGAGTAGCATACGACTACCTTTAACCGAGTAGATTATATGGAATTTCTTGCCGAAATCTGGGCGTTTCTGCGCGTGCGCAAGAAGTTTTGGCTCGCGCCGATTATCATTGCGCTGGTGTTGCTGGGGCTGCTGATGTTGGCGGCGGGCCAGGCGGGCGTGTTGTCGCCATTCCTGTACGCGCTGTAAGCGGTCCTGCGAATGGATCGCGATAAACTCAGGGAACTGCTCGACGCGGTCGCGGCGGGATCAATGTCCACGCAGGCCGCGCTGGACCGGTTGCGCGCGTTGCCGTTCGAGGATATCGGGTTCGCGAAGGTTGATCATCACCGCGATTTGCGCCAGGGCCATCCGGAGGCGATTTTCGGCGCGGGCAAGACGCCGGAGCAAGTCGTCCAGATCATGGCGCGCATGCGGGACAAGGGCAGTAACATTCTGGTGACACGATGTCCCGCGGAGACGGTCGCGGCGATCATCGCGGCGTATCCGGGAGCGGTCCACCATGAAGCGGCGCACGCGGTCACATTGATGGAGACGCCGCCGGTGGTACGGGACGGCTACATTGCGGTGGTGTGCGCGGGGACGTCCGACCTCTCGGTAGCAGAGGAAGCCGCCGTCACGTGCGAATTCAACGGCAACTCCGTAAAGCGCGTGTTCGATGTCGGCGTGGCGGGTCTGCATCGTCTGCTGGGCCAACACGAAACGCTGACCAAGGCGAACGCGATTATCGTGTGCGCGGGAATGGAAGGCGCATTGCCGAGCGTTGTCGGAGGACTGGTTGATGTGCCGGTCATTGCGGTGCCGACGAGTGTCGGGTATGGCGCGAATTTCGGCGGGCTTTCCGCCTTGCTGACGATGCTGAATTCGTGCGCGACCGGAATTGCCGTTGTGAATATCGACAATGGTTTCGGCGCGGGAATGCTCGCGAGCATGATCAACCGAATTGCGGGACCGCACTGAATTCCGGTGGCGATGGGCATGATGAGAGCAATGTGAGTTATGGGAGCAATGGGACGTACCAATCACTGCAATTCTGTCCGGTTTGGGCGCGATCGTAGATGAAGGCGCTCTACTTCGACTGCTTTAGCGGCGCTTCCGGCGACATGATCGTGGGCGCGTTGCTGGATCTTGGAGTCGATTTCGAGAAGCTGCGCGGCGCGCTGGAATCGCTCGATGTGTCGGGCTACGCGGTCACCGCGACGAAGGTGAAGAAGAAGGGTGTGATGGCGACGCAGTTCAACGTCGCGCTGGACCCGAACGCGAAACAGCCGCACCGGCATTTGCGGCATGTAGTCGAGATCATCGACAAGGGAAATCTTCCCGACGGCGTTAAAGAAGCGAGCAAGGAAACGTTTCGCCGCATCGCGGAGAGCGAAGCCAAGGTGCACGGAACGACGATCGAGAAGGTGCACTTCCACGAAGTCGGCGCGATCGATTCCATTGTCGATGTCGTCGGCGCGCATTTTTGCCTGAGCGAACTCGGGTGCGAGCGCGTCGCCGCGTCGCCGCTGCACGTCGGCGCTGGGACGGTCGCGTGCGCGCACGGCGTGATGCCGGTGCCCGCGCCCGCGACGGCGCTGTTGCTTGAGGGAATCCCTTGCTACGGCGGGGACGTGCTGGCGGAACTTGTTACGCCGACGGGCGCAGCGTTGCTGGCGCAGATAGCGTCGTCATTCGGACCCATGCCCGCGATGAAAGTCGTGCGCAGCGGTTACGGCAGTGGCGCGCGCGATCTGCCGGACCGCGCGAACGTGTTGCGCGTGATCGAGGGCGAACCGACCGAAGCGCCGGCCTCCGAGACGATTACCGTGATCGAGACGTACGTGGATGACATGATTCCGGAGCTTGTGCGCGTGCTGATCGACGAAGCGATCAGCGCCGGGGCACGGGATGCGTTTATCACGCCGGTCACCGGCAAGAAGGGGCGCCCGGGGCATCTTGTTACGATCTTGTGCGACACCGCGACCGCAGAGAACATGGCCGGCGTCGTGTTTCGCAATTCGACGACCCTGGGTGTGCGCATGCGGGAAGAACGGCGCATCTGCCTGGAGCGCGAGTGGAAGACCGTCGAGACGCAGTGGGGAGCGGTGCGCGTGAAGATTGGCCGGTATGGCGAAGAACGGACTGTGGCGTCGCCGGAGTTTGAGGATTGCAGAAGAGTCGCGGAGAGCGCGGGCGTGCCGGTGATGCAGGTGTATCGAGCGGCGTTGGGGGCGGCGGAAGCGGACTCGTAGATTCGCTGCGGGTGGATCACCGATTACGATTACGATTACGATTACGAGCAAGAGCAAGAGCACGAGCAAGAGCAAGAGCATCCTCCTTCGCCGAGGCTACGGAGGACAAGCGAGCACGAAATCGTACACGATCGCCGTGGGGGTAGTGAGGGAGAGCGCTTGATGGCTGACCGCATTGGAATTTATCCGGGGAGTTTCGATCCGCCGACCTATGGCCATCTCGATCTCATTGCCCGCGCATACAGACTGTTTGACACGTTCATCGTCGCCGTTGCGCACAACCCGGACAAGCAGGGCCTGTTTACGGTCGACGAGCGCATCGAGATGCTCAAGCGGATTACGGCGGACATCGGCAATATCGAGGTGACGTCGTTTCAGGGGCTCACCGCCGAGTTCGCGCGGCAACGAAAGGCGACCACGCTCGTGCGCGGGCTGCGGGTCGTGTCCGATTTCGAGTACGAGATCACGATGGCGATCGCGAACCAAAAATTGAATCCCGCCATCGACACGGTCTGCCTCATGCCGAGCGAGAAGTTTCTGTTGCTCAGTTCGCGCATCGTCCGCGAGATTGCGCTCTTCGGCGGCGATTTGAAGGAATTTGTGCCGCCGGAAATCGAGCGGAAAATCAGGGAAAAGCTTGGGCGGAAATAATTGAGCCCGCGACGATACCCGATCAACGACCGTCCTTGTTGACAAAAGACGTCCAGACGTCTATTGTGTGGGGTGTGAAAAAGAAACCTGCGAAGATGCCTCCGGGTCGCGTGCGCGACGCGATAGTTACCGCGCTTTCCGAGAGTCCGGTCGCCTTGTCCCCGATGGAGATTGGGCGGCGTGTGAACGAATCGATCGGTGAAACGCCGATGTCGTCGGTGCGATCCTACCTCCGATTGAATACGCCGGGACTATTCGTGCGCGAAGAGCGCGGCGCGTATCGTGTGCGTCAGAATGGAGCGACCGCCGTCCAGCGAAAACTCCCCGGCTTAGAGCCGCAGTCGCCGTCCTTCACGTACGGGAATGCGAAACTGCATCATGCCGATTGTTTGGATTGGATGGAACAACAGCGGGATCGAAGTATTCACGCTGTCGTGACCGACCCGCCCTACGGGCTGCACGAATACTCGGACGAACAACAATCCAAACTGCGGGCAGGTAGGGGCGGCGTGTGGCGAATTCCGCCGTCGTTTGACGGGCACGTGCGATCCCCGCTGCCGCGATTCACAACATTAACAACGCCGCAACTCGAAGACTTGGGGAACTTTTTTTACATATGGGGACGCAACCTGCTTCCCAAACTCGTTCCGGGCGCAAACGTGGTTGTCGCATCCAACCCGCTGCTTTCGTACGTCGTGTCCAATGCGCTTAGTAGAGCGGGCCTGGAACGACGAGGAGAAATCATTCGGCTCGTTATGACCATGCGGGGTGGCGACCGACCGAAAGCCGCGCACGACGAATTCGCGGAGGTTAGCGTGATGCCGCGGTCGATGTGGGAACCGTGGTTGCTGTTTCGCAGGCCTATCGAGGGCCGCGTGCAGGACAACCTGCGGAAGTGGGGAGTCGGCGGATTCCGGCGGCCATCGAAGGACAAACCGTTTGGCGATGTAATCAGGTCTTCGCCCACGCGCGCGAACGAGCGCGCACTTGCGCCTCATCCGAGTTTGAAGCCCCAGGCATTCCTTCGCGAGGTTGTTCGCGGGGTCTTACCGCTGGGCGAGGGCACAGTCTTCGATCCGTTCGCGGGGTCAGGCTCGACGCTGGCGGCGGCCGAAGCCGTCGGATACTCGAGCGTTGGGGTCGAGCGCGACGCGTCGTACTTCGCAATGGCGTGTGCCGCGATACCAAAGCTGGCGCGGCTCGATGCGTGGTTTCAGGATGACACTCGATAGACCCAGTTTTCCCGGAGTTTTTGTATGCCGTCCTTGTGAAGCGTTGCCGTGCGAGTGCCTAATTCACTTCTCGCGTTCTTCCTGAAGTCTTGTACTGTGACATGACCGAGATAGACTTCCGTAAACGACATTGGGCTTCTGTTCATAGCCGGTTCAGTTTGCGTGTCACGTTCGTATACGAAGACGCACATCCACTGGTCGCGTGCCCCGTGCGTATCTACGGCCCCACCGGCCTTGCGAGTTGTCTTTATCTCAATTCCTTGCTCTCCAGCTTTGATGGAATTGCCCGGGTAGATGCCACGCACGACAAGGTCTGGGTGTCCGTTGAAATACCGATTTTCGGTCAGCACACGCGAGTGCTTCGCGAGGCTGGCCGTGAGCATATCGGATAAGACCCCGGACATAATTGCCGGCCGCAACATATCGTCCAGCCGTTCCAAGCCCTTGTTAGACAGGTGTGAATTCACATCAAAAAAGAAATCGTAGACGTCTTGCATTGCCAACCGCAAATCGTCGATGCGCAGCTCGAAGGGAAGAACCGCGTCTGCATTGAACTTCTGCCCGTCAACGACATTACGAGCCACACCCATGACGTTGGCAATTCCCTTTATCAACAATGCCAATTTGCAGAGGGCGGGCCACCGACATGACCCGCCCTGTAAAAAAACTTACGCCTTCAGTTTTTCCAATAGCGCCTTGCAGCGTTTGATTCCTTCCGCTTCGGAGAGGCGGTCGCCTTCGTATTCGATGCCGATGTAACCGTGGTAGCCGTGTTTGTCGACGACATTGGCGATGAGGCGGCTGTAGTCCATTTTGGTCTCTTCGCCGGTGCTGTCGTCGAAGTCGTGGCACTTGGCGCTGACGGCCTTGTGCGCGAATTTCATGAGACGGTCGATGCCGTCGTAGATGTCGGCGCCCTGCGGGAAGTTTCCGAAGTCGGGTAGTGTGCCGAAGCGGGGATGGTCAACGGCGGCCATGAGTTTTTCCATCGCGGCGGGGTCGGACGACGCGCCGCCGTGGTTTTCGATGATGACGTACTGGTTCTTTTTGTCGCCGTACTCGCACAATTCGCGGAAGCCGGGGACCGACCGCTGGATAAAGGCATCGAGCGCCGCGGCGTCCTTTGCGATGTCCCTCGGGGCGCCGGCCCAATTCATGCGCATCGAGTGGCAGCCGAGGTATTCGCAGATGTCGAGCCACTTCTTATGGCGGGTGACCGCGTCCTTCCGCGCGTCCTCTTTTTCGTCGCCGATGTTGCCTTCGCCGTCGACCATCGTCAGCAGGATGGACACTTTATTGTCCGCGGCGTTTTTCGCCAGTTTGTCGAGATAGGGCTTCATATCGGGAAACGATTTGTCGAACTCGGCGAGCATTCGGTTCACGAGTTCGATGCCTTCGATGTCCCATTCCTGGCGCGACATTTTGGGCATATCGAGCATCGGCGTCTTGCCGGTTTCGGTGCCGATGGTGCGGTGCAGCGACCACGCCGCCAGCGAGATTTTGTAGTCGCGCGCGGCGTGTACCGCGCCGCCCAATGCCGCCGCGCCCGCCGCGGCCGCTCCAGTCGTCTTCATAAAAGTTCTCCTCGAGATACGCGTGCTCATCGTGTGTGACTCCTTGGGCGCGAGTGCAGCCCCGTTGGTATGCAGCGCCGAAAATGGAATAGTGCCGCAGGGATCGACCGCCGGTCAAACGGCGCGGCGAAACGACAGGACGCCGACGCCGTTCCACCACATGGCGCGGTCGCCGTTGAACCGCGCGGGCAGTTCGTACAGCAACGTCCAATTGCCGGTCGACTCCGCGGCCGCCTGCAACGTTGCATCCTTCGCGAGGGAATCCGAGTCGAAATCGTGGCGCCAATCGTCCACCAGCACAAGCGCCTCGTCCGAAAGAAACGGCTCGACGCGTTTAATCGCTTCGTACTGGCTAGTGTAGTCGTGCGCGCCGTCGTAGAAGTAGAGTCCTATCGGCAGGGTCAGTTTCGATGCGGTGTACGCTTCGAGAAAATCGCAATTGAAGAATGTCACCCGGTCTGAAAGTCCGTACTTCGACAGGTTTTTCTGCAACGTTTCGAGCGTGTTGTCGTCGAATTGGGAGAAGTTGTCGCAAGCGAACACGGGGCGCGGCGCGTTTTCGATCATTGCGGAGATGAGGCTCTTGCCCTGATAGGTGCCGACCTCGAAATACGCTTCGCCCGCGTCGAGAAACCCGAACGCGAGGTTCAGCAACTGTTGTTTTTTGAGCGACAGCTTGCCATCGACGTCCGGACACAAATCCAGCTTGTGGCTGACGATTGGGTCCCAGTATTCATAGGTGGGGAGGTTTAGGAGGCGGCCCCTGAATTTCTCGTTGAATGCATCTTGAAAGCTCGTGACGTTCATCTACCTTATCGCTCCGTTCGCGGCAACGATACCGAGATTGGGAGAAACACGTCAACGCCTCCAGGGCGTGTACGTACGCGCTGGAGGCGTTAGGGCTGCTTGACGCGAGCTGCTACGCGACGCTCAGATTGCGCCAGCCGATGCCGAGCTTACCGAGCGCGTATCCCGCTTCTTTCAGGTGGTCGCCATACGCGAGCATCCAGTGGAAGCCGCGCATCTCTTGCGCAAGTTCGCGGCAGTCGCCGTCGATTTCGACGTCGACCTGCGAGCGGCAGATGTCCATGAACGGGTTGTCCTGGACGTATCCGCGAAAGCCGAGCCAACGGGCCTCCGCGAAATCGGGATCGATAACGGTGACCACCTGGCCGACCTTCATTTCGACTTTGGGCGCCGCGCCATAATCTGACTCGAAATGCGTCATGATGCGCGCGGGCTCGAGGCGCTTGCCGTCCATTTTGCGCGGGGCCGTGCAATGGGCGAGGGTAATGACGCCGTGGTGCGGATAGGTCGGGTCCTGTAGGAATACGGGCGTGGACGCGACGTGATGCAGCAGAATTCCCGACGGGATGACGACGAAATCCGATTCGCAGAATGCGAGCATGCCTGCGTCGTTGATCAGTGTCAGCGTAAGGCACGCGGTCGTACAAGCCATCGGCATGATCGTGCTCATGCACTCGTTTACGGTAATGGCCGCCGCATCGGCTTCGGCCATGACCCGCTCGAACACGTCGCGCAACAGAAACGCACCCGACACAAAGTCCATCTTCGTTTCCAACTTCGTTTTCGGAAGGCGTAAATAGTCCGCGGCTTCGCTGCGGTATCGATCCACGTTTGCGCTGTCGCCGCGCATCGCCGTAATTCGTTTGGCAAGATCGTCGTAGCTCACATCGACGATGTCGAGTTTCCACTTGTCTCGAGCGAGTTGTGGCGCGTTTCGCCCGCCATGGCCCCAGCCGGATGCGCCGCCAATGGCGACGATCCGCGAGCCGACGCTGTTCTTGAGCGCGTATAGCCCGCGCAATCGCCACAGGAGATCGTCAGTGTCGTCAACGACGATGTCGTCGTTGGTGAGTCCCGGCTCGCCGTATTCATCGACCGTCTTACGCAGCATGCGCGGGTGAATGATCTCGTACCACAGGTACACGGGGCCGCTCTCGTGACGTACAAACACCATGTTGTGGCGTTCCGGGGCGAGCAAGGCTTCCAGGACACCGCCATCGCCGCTGGCGGCGTAAATGAGGTTCACGTCCGCCGGCGTTGCGCGAACGGATTCTGCCTCCGCTTTCGACGTCACACCGCGCAACGGCAGCACCCGGAGCGGAAATTCCGCAACGGATCGAAGCTGTTTCAGTTCCGATTCGATGCGTGCGCCTTCTCGGGCGACGCCGCCTGCATTTTGCAAACCACCCCAGGGCCGCCAGCTTGTCGCTTCGCGTCGAACGAATTGCTGGTGCAGCAGCACCGGCTGGACCACCAGTTCCTGCTTCTTGATCACCGGCTGTACCCGCTCATGCTTTGTGCCGCGGCCACGCGGCGCAGCCACGGCGGATGCCGTCATGCCGAGTGTGGTACCGCTCGCAGCGGCCAGGAACGAGCGGCGTCCCATTTCCAATCCGTGGCAACCGCAGCATCCGGAGTGTGTGTGCGTCATGCTTCTCCCCCCTTTCGGACGATAATCCAACTCACGCGCTTACGGGCGCTCTCTCGGGCGAATGAACGTGCGCGATCCCGTGCATCTGGCAAAAAGCCTCGACATCGCGTTTGTGATCGCCGTAGAAGACAACTTGATGGAACCCCGCCACGTCGCGGCAATCTTCGATGTTGTTCATTGCGATCTCGAAGTTGGTGCGGCACCCGCCCGCGGGCGGCGTTTGCACGTTTGCCACGACGGCGCCCGCGTCCACGATCAGTTCCTTGGGGTTCTTGAAACTCACGAGCGTGACCGGCTGCCCTTCGCGCCACAGCACCTGCATCGACACACCAATGCTCGATTCGGAGTGCGAACGCAGGACGTAGGGTTCGGCTTCTTCGTTGAACCCGTTTAGCCGCGTGCCGGACGTGCAATGCGCGGCGATGAGCACGTTCTTCACCGTTTCCGGCACGGGGTCGTTCATGAAGCCGGGCTTGTCGAACAGGTAACTGGTCAGCAACATCGACAGCGCGCCCATGACGTCGGCCTCGCACGCGTAGGTCACGCCATTGTCCTGGAACAGCGCGGCGGCCATGCACGGCGGCGTCGGCACGACTTTCGTCGTCACCATGCCGAGGCAGTCGCTGGTGACGGCGTTCGCGCCCTCGTCACGGAGAATTCGCTTTGCCGTCTGGTACGACCGTGCGGCATTCATCGTGTCCTGGCGCGTCGGCTCGACGACCTTTTCCGCGCCACGCCGCATCATGCGCGCGACTTCATAGGTCTCGTCGTCCTCCGGCATCTGTTCGAACTGCTGGTGTAACGTCGCCCGCGGCACGCGCTTTACGCGCACGCCGAGGTGGTCCATAACCTCCTCTTTGCGCTCTTCTCCGGCGATGACCAGGAGGCAGGTCTGTGCGAGTTGCTTCTTCGCGCGGACCATGCGCATCGCCTGCGCGATCGCGTTTGTTTCCAGCGACGAGATGACGTGCACGCCCGGTTGGCGCGAAATCTTGAGCACGTGGCCGGTGAATGCAGTCCCGATTGGCGCGAAGACGATTGTTGGTACGCCCGACTTCGAGATGATGTCGGCCCAGGGCCACACATCGAGATGCTGCAGAATCAGCACGACCGCATCGGGCTTGTCCGCTGCCAGCGACGCGGCGAACGCGTTGGCGGCTTCGACCGTTTCAATCGGCATATCGAGCTCGCGCATGTCCGCACCGACGTCGCGCGCGGAATCGCGGCACGCGTTCAGGTACCGTTTGCGCTCGCCCTCGACGTCGTACGACGCGCCGGGCCAACCCAGCCAGTACGGCGGCGTCTTGCGCACAACGGCAACCGACAGTTGAATGCGCGGGCGCGGGCGGAAGCTCGCGATGTCGATGTAGTCATTGGCGCGCGGAGCTTCGCGCGCGTGCGCCGCAATGGCAGGCGCGGCGACGGCGGCGATGGACATTCCGAGAAAACAACGGCGGGTAAAGGGACAACAGGAACACTTGGCGGACGGTAGGTGCTGCATTTGGCCTCCCCCCTCACGAATGAGGCACCTACCTCTGGGAGAAGTATAACGCTGCACGAATTCTTTGTACATGTTTTTCGCCGATTTGCGCGGCTTACCTTCGCATGGCGCGCAACAAAACGTATCTGCGTTCTACATGTTCGCTCGGTTTTGCCATTGCCGGAATCGTGAATCGCTCGTATACTAAAAGCCGCTCGATTGACGAGTTGTCGTTTTACAACAGATGGGGGTCGGAGCGGCGAGCGGCATCCGCGACAAACGACCGTACTACGCCATCGACAGCCTCCCCTTGATGAGCGGCGCGCAGGCCCGTTCGATTCCGCCCGGTATCCCGGGAGGTGCTCATGTGTCCAGACGTATCCCGCCGTCAATTCCTGGGGTGCAGCGCTGTCGGCGGCGCGCTGCTGATGACGCCGCTCGCGGCGAGCGCGAGGTCCGTGGCGGCGGAGGAAGGCTGGATTGATCGCCCGCCGGTCAAGATTCATACCGTTTACGTCGGCCGCACGGGCGACATATATCTGTCGCGTCCGACCGAGGAGATCGCGAAGTTCAAGCAATACCTCGCGGGCATCGAACAAAAACTGGGCGATGTCAAATTCGTCGGCGGCGAAACCGTGCCGCCGGAGGATGTCGCTACGGTTGTCGCGAAGATGGCGGACGCCGACGGCGTGTTGATGTTCCACCTTTCGGGCCATGGCGGCGGCGCGCCGCAGGAAGCCATGCAACGCATCGTTGAGGTTGGATTGCCGACAGCGGTATTCACGCAACCGTTTAGCGGGCACGGTTGGATGTATTTCCCGCAATGGCAGAAAGAAGGCAAGAAGGTCGTCCTCCTGCCGACGAGCGATTGGGGCGAACTGGAACGCATCAGCGCACTGATGCGCGTTCCCGCGCGGCTCAAGCAAACGCGCATCATGGTCGTCCGCGGGCCGATGGGCACGCCCGCGGCGTGCAGCGCCGAACAGGTCAAACAGAAGTTTGGCGCGGCGTTGATACCGGTTACCGTCGAGCAAACGATTGAGGCGTTCAACGCCGTTGACGTCAAGGCCGCCGAAGCGGAAGCGGAAAAGTACTGGATTCGGCCCGCAAAGGATGTCGTGGAACCGACGCGCGACGAGGTGATCGCGGCGGCGCGGTTTTATCTCGCGCTGAAGAACATGATGATGGCGCATAAGGCCGCGGCGATTACGAGTTCGAACTGCATGGGCGACCCGGCAAAGGGGTGTCTCGCGTTCAGCAAACTGAACGATATGGGCTACGTCGGCGCGTGCGAAGGCGACATGGACTCGACGCTGACCATGCTGATGTTCGCCTATGCGTTCGGCGTTCCCGGATTCATCAGCGATCCGGTGGTTGATACGGCGCGCAACGCGTTGATCCACTTCCATTGCACGTCCGCGACGAAAATGGACGGGGCACACGGCAAGCGCCGCCCCTTCACGATTCGCACGCAAACCGACAGCCATCGCGGCGTGTCGCTCGACGTCGAAAACCGGATTGGCCAGGAAGTGACCTGCGCGAAACTGGTCAATCTCGATTCGATGCTGATCTCGACGGGCAAGATCATCGACGTGACGCACGACAAACTCGGGTGCCGGACGCAGTTCGTTACGGAAGTGAAGGACGCGAACAGTATTTTCGAGAACTGGGGCGCGGGGTTGTGCGGCAAAGACGCCATGACGCTGCTGCACCGCGTTGTGTTCTACGGCAATTACACGAAAAGCATGAAGGACCTCGGAACGCTGACCGGGTTCAAGGTGATCGAGGAGGGTCCGTCATACGCGCCGACATTGACGTAGCGGTGGCTGTCTTCTTCACTGGCGCGCGAGCGCCGCGCGCTGGCGGTAACGCACGACGCCCAGTACGAGGATCGCTAGCGAGGCGACCTGATAGCCGGTAATGGGACCGATAAGCGGCGGTATGTCACGGGCGAACTCGTGCGCGAAGCGGAAGGCGCCGTATGCGATGAGATAGATGTGGAAGAGTTGACCGTTGAACGCGCGACGGCGGTAGAGGGTCAGCGCGACTACGAACATTGCCAGATTGAACGTGAATTCGATTGGGACGGCGGGCCAACGGTCGATGCCGTGCGCGTCGGACAACGTGTACCAGTGACGGTCCATTTCGACGCCAAGGCAACAGCCTTGAATGTAGCAGCCGATCCTCCCGAGCATGAGACCGAACGGCGCGACGATTGCGAAAAAGTCGCCGGTAGCTTTCGCGTAACCAAGCATTTTCTTCGCCGCTTCCACGGAGATGTAGCCACCAAGCAGGGCGCCGGTGATGGTCTTGCCGGTGAGCAGGCCGAGCCAGAGTTGCTCGGGCGTCACTGACGGATCGAAAAACACGCGCCAACCTTCCGCGAAGAAGTAAACGGCCTTTGCGCCAACGAATGCGCCACACAGCGCCGCGATATAGATGAGTTCGAGGCGGCGATCGCCCGCGGCGGCATCGCGGCGCAGGACGCGGGTCCACACGACTGTAGACATCACGATGCCGGCGAGGGCCAGGGCTGGGTATGCGAAGTAGGTAGCGCTCACTTCATGGACATCGCACGCTGCGCGGCCCTTGGTCCATGCCAGGTGCCGGGCAGGCCGGAGTAGTAGCGGCAGAAGGAATCGAGTTTGCCGTCGGGACGAATCACGTGCGTGCAACAGCGATCGATGCGGTCGTCGTCCCAGGTGTTGGCATCCATGAAAGGTTTGATGAAGAGGCGGAACGTGCTCGATTCGTTCAATTCGAATTGTTTGAGGAGCGCGCCGAGCGGTTCCGATTCGCAGCCGCACTGCGCGAGATCGGCGAGCGAATAGTTGAGGCGGTCCGAGAGAAAGCCCTGAAGCCGCGAGAAATCGACAAACTCGCCGATCGAGCGCAGACCGTCTTCGGTTTTGAGCAGATAGCCGATCGTGGCGCAGTTCGGGTCGCCGCACGGCAGCGGCGTGAAATCGTCGAAAGTGAGTGCGCCATCGGATTGCGAGATAAGCGCGTGGATCACGTCGGCGGTGTTCAGCGGGTCGTCGTTGCGCATGGGCGCGCGGCCGGACATGAAGTAGGGCTGGAATGCCACGCCGCGGACGTGCGGATAGTGCAGTCCAAACTCGACGGCATCCCAAACGTGGTCGATTGTCGATCGCGTGACGGTCATTGCGAGCGTAATCGGGAGGCCGCCGCCGGCAAACGCGCCACACACTTCGATCGCGCGTTGGCGCGTCGCGCGCAGATCGCCGCCGCGCAGTTCCTTCTGTCCTTCTTCCTGTACGCCGTCGAACTGAAGGTATAGCTGCAGTTTGCGGCGCCGGTACATGCGGTCGAGTTCGCGCGCGAATTCTGCGTCCTTTGCTATGCGCACGCCGTTGGTGTTCAGCAGTATGTACTCGATCGAGGGGTTCCGCTGGCACCAATCGAGCAACTCGAAAAACTGCGGGTGGATCGTCGGCTCGCCGCCCGAGAGTTGCAGGACTTCGATCTTGCGTTTCGCCCGAACTACATCGTTCACGCGCTGTTGGAAGTCTTCGAGCGAGACGCATTCGACATCGCGCGAAACCGGCGAATCGGCGAAGCAGGTCGGGCAGGCGAGATTGCAGCTATCCACAATTTCGATGAGCGCGAGGCATGTAGAGAGCGCCTGGAACGGGTCCGGCCCCGTTGAATCGGAATTGCAGCAATCATTTTGCGAGCAGCAGGAACCTTTGGACAGGTGATAGAACCGGACGTCGCTGGAGATGCAGCGGCGCTGAAATCCGTGGACGGGGCACTCGCGGTCCAGGTACACGCGGCCTGATTCGACGATCGCCGTTGCAGGCGCAGGCCGGCCGCACACGGTACAACGGCTGGTCGTGCGTTTGAGAATCGCGCTCGTGTCGAGGGTGGAATTCACGCGAGCGTCATGAGTATCGCCGAGCATTCGGCGAAGACGATCGCGTAGTTGGCAAAACTCATCCCGGCGGTGACGAGGACCACCATGCCCGTTCGGGCGCCGCGGGCGTCAGGCGCGACCGGTCCGTGGATTTTGCGAAGCGCGCGGACGGACCACGGAATCATGAGTATGGGAGTGCCCAGAACGAAGGCAATGCCGGAAATGATGAGCACGGGCAGCGCAGTGTCGCCACTGCGATCGAACACGAAGCAGAAGAACATGATGACCAACATCACCGCGGCCGGGACAAACCCGACTCCGATTCGCGCCCAAAGCGTTTGGCGCGGTGGAACGGGCGGAGGGACATCGAGCGGCGGCGGGGCCGAGTTCGGATCGAGTTGTTCGGTCATAGCGCAATCATCGCCATATCGACGCCTCCCCGTGCGAGCGGGTTTTTACGAATACTCGCAACACTGCGCAGTACCATAGCGGATTGCAGCCGCGCCACGCCACGCGTCACTCTGCCGCGGTATACGTGATGTCGTCGAAATACATCTCGACGTAGTGGCCGCCGCGCTGCCACGACACGATGCCGAAACGATCGAAGACGGCGTTCCCCTTGCGGGCGGTTTCCGGAAGGTCCATGTCAACGGATTCACCATCGAGCGTGGCGGTAATTCTGCCGTGGCCTGCGTTGGCGTCGGGGTCGTACACAACGGACCACGTGCGTTGCTTCCCGTCGGGATTGAAGATGGGGCCTTCGTCCTGGATTCCGCGTTGGTCGTCGGAGGCGCCGTATACCGGGCGGAAGTAGTGGCCGATGCGGCTGGGGCCTTCGACAAGCACACCGACGAAGTTGTTGGGCGGCGCGCCGATGGCGGTGTGCGAATTGAACCAGCCGATGAGCAGGCCGCAGTCCACGGCGGCGCGCCGAAAACTGACCTTGCCGCTTGCGGTTAGCTTGTCGTTCATCGTCAGGCGGCCGGTTGGCGCGCCGTAGTACCCCGCGTGTTCTGGATCGACGCTCTCGATGCGCCAGATGAACCCGCCGATTTCACCCGGTTCGCCGCCCGCAAAGTTTGTCGGTCGATGGCCAAAATCGTGGTGTGGACGAATCGCAATGTCACTAAACGTGTCGCGGTTGCCCGCTCCCTCCCACTTCGGGTCCGCCGCGAAGTCGAAGCGCTTGCCGTCAATGGTGATGTCGTCGAAGTATGCCGTGAGGTGGTCGCCGTAGATTTGTTGGTTCATGATGCCGAACCGATCGAAGGTCGCGCCGTCGGCCTTGTGGCCCTCGTCGAGCGGCGCTTTGAATACTTCGCCGTCGAGTGTCAGCGCGATTTCGCCGCGTCCTTCCGCGCCGTCGGGGTCGTATTCGATCGACCACTCGTGCGGTTTCCCGCCGACTGGAATCTTCGAGGACGGGTTTGTCTGGTACATGCCCTCGAAGGTCTGGCCGCCGCCGGTCTTCCAGTTCTGTGTGCCGTATTCGTAAAAGATTCGGAACGAATTCGATTCGCCGTCGATGCGCATAAACAGCGCGTTCGGCGTGCGCCACCCGCGCGACGTGCTATTGAACCAGCCGACGAGGAGCCCGCTGCCGCCTTCGGAGTGCGTCACGTTGAACCGCCCCGACGCTTTGAGTTGATCATCAAGCGTCTTCGGCTCGATGGCGACCGAATACGTAGCGGGCTTCACCGAGCGGCACACCGACCCGCCGATTTCGCCAATGCCGCCGCCCGCGTGGTTGGTTTGCGAGAATCCGAAGTCCTGCTTCTTCTCGCGGCCTTGTTCCATGCGCACGTTGTTGCGTCCGTCCCAGTTTGGGTCCGTAGCGAAGTCTTGGGTGACCGCAGTCGTTTCCGCGAGGGACACGCAAACGAAGCCGACGGTGATTGCGGTCGCCAGTAGGACGCAAGTGTCATTGCCGCGCCGCTCCAGTGATTCACAGATGAACATCGCGAGGTTCTCCGCTGGACAGTCGAACCGGTACCGCGTCAGCGTTCGAGACTGAACTTCAAATAATCGACATCGCCGATGCCGCCCGATGCGCCGTTGATGTCCATGATCAGCCTCATCACGTAAACGCCCTTCTCAAGACGAACGTTTTTCACATGCAGTGTCGCCAGTTTGGTCCACGCGCCGGTGTCCGGAATGCGGATCGGTCCAGTCACGTCCTTGCCGGCGATGTCGAGATGGAAAACACCGCCTTCCTTTTGGGAGGCAACGGGAATTTCGATGGTATAGGTTCCGTTCGATTGCACATCGACGGTATAGGCCAGCCATTCGCCCGCACGGGACCAGCCAATACCGTAGCCGTTGGACGCGTCGGCGCGTTGTTCGGTATCCACGTGTGTGACGCCGCGATACGGCGCGCCGTGATTCACTTCGTCCACGTCGCTGTACGCGACCCCCGGGCCGCCGTCGTCAAAATGTTCCGCTTCGATCAGTCCCGGGATGGCATGGGCGTTCCCGCCGAAGGGCGTTGGTACGCCGCGCCCGCCTGCGTCCATCGGCGACGTTGCGCAGCCGGGAGCGAGCAGCGGTGAGAGCGCAATAACAACGGCGGTCGTGACGCAGCATGGTTTGGACATGAACGATTCTCCGCTGATCGTTGAACGTTCTTTGGTCGGAAGACGGACACACCTTGCGACCCGATTACAGTATGCACATTGTACGGATCGCAATTCGACTGGCTATGCGTCGAGCCAAATATCGCAATCATTGCCGTACGGCTATTGCACGACTCGAAAGGCCACTGCGGCGGGCCAGGCCAGCTCGACGAGGAGCATCCGCACCGCTACGTCGAGGACGACGTCGGGGCGAATGACACGCTTGCCCGTGGGCACTTCGTTACTGCGTTATTGACAAGCTAAGGCCGATACTCTATAGTCCGCTCTAGGACTGCAAGCACAATGCGATTGGTGTTTCACATGAATCAAGCGGACCGTTCTGTGCGCGGCGCGATCCGTTTCGTGGCGCTTCTGGCGGCAGCGTTTGTGGCTGTCGCTGCGGCGCACGAGACACTGCTTGCGATCCCTTTGACTCTCGCGCATTCGCATTGCGATTCGGAGCACACGCCCGGTTCGTCCGCCCCCACGCATCATCGAGAAATCGCGTGTCCCTTGTGCGTGCTGGCGGGTGCGCCAACGCTTCCGGCGTTGGCGGCGGAACTGCCACTCCCCCTCGATGGCGTTGAGAACGTAGGCATCGCCTCGCGCTTAACGCCGGGCGTGCGGGATACATCATGCTTCCCGCACCTTCGCCGCGCTCCTCCCTCCCGCGTTCTTCCCGCGTAAAGACGCAATATCCCTAAGAGCCTCTAACACTAGTGCCGAAACCCCTTCAGGGTACATTCCCAAATGGGGGTGGTCGGTACCCAGGGTAGCCCCGCCTACGTCGAAGCGACTTCGGCGGGCCAACCCTTGGGCTGCGCGCCGAAACCCCTTCGGGGTAAACGCAAAGACGTCAGTATTGTTAGAAGTTCTAAGTCGTTGGCGCACTTTCCGCGTCAACTGGGGAAAGTCCGTCTCTCGAACTGCATCTCGCGTGAAACGAACGACAACTGCGACGGCGTTCGTGCGCTGGCGCGCACTCAAACTATGGAGAACTCATACCATGAAACGTCATGGATTTACGCTAATCGAACTGCTCGTTGTCATCGCGATTATCGCGATCCTCGCCGCGATCCTCCTGCCCGCGCTCGCGCGGGCGCGCGAAGCGGCAAAACGGGCGTCGTGCCTGAACAACCTTAAGCAAATGGGAATCGTCTTCAAAATGTACTCGAGCGAATCGAAAAGCGAGAAGTATCCCCAAATGAAGGTTTTCCAGTGCGATGGTTCCCTGGTCGCGTGGAACCAGATACCTAAACCCGATGCGATTTTCCCCGAGTACCTGTCGGACTGGCGCGTACTCCTCAGCCCGAGCTGGGTACACCACGACGATCCCGAGGTCGTTTACGACGAAGGAAATACATCGTGGGAACTGTGGCAGGCGATGCCCGGATTTACGGACAACGGGACCGTGGAGCCGTGCGAAGTCAATACGGAGCCCTATTATTACAACGGCTATGCCGTATCGAGGAACACGTTTGACGGATGGACGACGGAAGCGGACTTCGATCCGCTGTTCGCCGCGGGGCTTGTCGTGGACGACGCAGTCGAGTTGGGAGGGGATGCCGGCGCGCCCGACCGCGATTGGGATCTCGGGTTTGCGCTGCCGAACGGGCGCACCGAACTCAAGCGCTTGCGCGAGGGCATCGAGCGGTTCTTCATCACGGATATCAACAACCCCGCGGGCGGCGCACAGGCGCAGTCCGATGTCGTTGTCATGCACTCCGGCATATCCGACGAACCGACCCACTTCGTGCACGTGCCCGGCGGGGCAACGGTCCTGTACATGGACGGGCACGTGGAGTTCGTCAAATGGAACGCGGGGATCGGCCCGTACCCGATGAATTTCGGCGGGCTCGTTTTCCACGAACTCAGCGACACGGAGTAGACCCAATGATACCTCAACAATGGCCGTCCGCGGAACGGATGGCGTGACGATGTCAGCCGGAAAAGTACAACTCGCATTGGATCGGATCGCGATTTGCCTCACCGCCGTCTGCGTCGTGCATTGCGCGGCAATGCCGATCGCGCTTACGTTGATCCCCGCACTTGCCGGCAGCCTCGTCGGCGAGGAACGGTTCCATTCGTTCATGCTGTGGCTCGTGTTGCCGTCCAGCGCGGTCGCGGTCACTCTGGGTTGCCGCAAGCACAAGGACGTGGCGGTCGTAGTGATGGGATTGCTTGGATTGGGCTTGCTCGTGTATGCCGCGTTCTACGGGCACGAAACCTTCGGCGAATGGGGCGAACGCGCCCTGACTGTCGCCGGCGGCGGCATACTTTCCGTGGGACACCTCCGAAACTATCTCTTGTGCAGGAAGGAGAGCTGCACCCACTGACGGGACGAAAGGCCCAATTCCGATTGTCCACTCCTCAAGGCCGGGGAAGGCGGTCCATGCCTGGACTCCTTCCCCGGCGCTCCCATGCGCATCGCGACCCGAGGAGTTTCATTGCCGGGAAAACTGTGTTATAGTGTAATGACTGGTTTTGCTGGGCCGGTGAAGTGCTGTGGGAAAGGCCCTCTTGACGCGATGTATCACCAATACAACCAAATAGTTCGCGGTATGGCGGTGGTTCTGGCGATTTTCATCGCCATCGCGGCGACGCACGAGACGCTGCTATTGCTCGAAATGGCCGCGACGGAATCGCATTGCGGCTCCTCGCACGCGCCATCTACTCCCGCCCCCGTTCACCATCAAGACCACGCGTGCGCCCTGTGCGAGCTCGCGGGGGCGACGACGCTCCCGACGCTTGCCGCCGATTTGCCTCTTCCTCAAGTCTCCCTTGAGTTCGAGAACCTGGCGTCCTGTCTGACGCCGGCCGTGCGGGACGAATCGTGTTTCCCGCACTTGCGCCGCGCTCCCCCCACTCTCCCGATCGTCTAATCCAAATTTTATCCATCGCTGTGTCCCGCGAACGGCGCGAATGCGCGTATTCCGGGGCGAACGAATTGCATTCATTTACACATTATGGAGTGGAGCCAGCCATGAAACGTCATGGATTTACTTTGATCGAGTTATTGGTCGTCATCGCGATTATCGCGATCCTCGCGGCGATCCTGCTGCCCGCGCTTGCGCGCGCGCGCGAGGCCGCCCGCCGCGCAAGTTGCCAGAACAATCTCAAGCAAATGGGAATTATCTTCAAAATGTACTCGGGCGAATCGCGCGGGGAAAAGTTTCCGCCGATGAAGGCCCTGGACTGCAACGGAAACCCGGCCCCGGGCGCGACGATCTTTCGCGCGGAATCGACATACCCGGAGTATTTGACCGATCTGAACGTGCTCGTTTGCCCGAGCGCGCCGTCGGGCGGGAACGCAATCGAACTTTGGGACGAGGGAAACACGCCGTCGACATTGTGGAACGGCGATGGCGCATTCGTCCAACCGTTCGCGAATAACGGGACTGTCGAGCCGTGCGAAGTGTACGAACATCCGTACATCTACCTCGGGTGGGCGATCGAAAACGCGCAAACCGGGCCTGCCGCGATACCTGCCCTCGAGACAAACGTCGCCGACTTATTCACCCTGCTGAATACATCCCCCCAAGACGCGCTCGACGGCACGAACAGCGACTGGTCGGTTGTGCCGGGCACGGGCAACGCGGGCGGCGACGCCAACCGGCGGTTACGCGAAGGCATCGAGCGGTTCATGATCACGGATATCAACAATCCCGCGGGCAGCGCCGTAGCGCAGTCGCAACTCGCAATCATGTGGGACGAGATTTCCGCCGACGAGGCGACCCATTTCAACCACATTCCGGGCGGCTGCAACGTGCTGTACATGGACGGCCACGTGGAATTCCTGAAGTACAGCGGTACGGGCGGCAACACGTTCCCGGTGAACGAAGGCGGACTGGTCTTCCACGAGTTCAGCCATATTCTGTACCCGTAGTCGGTAATCCTCTTGACAAGGACCACCCCCGCAAGTTCCCGGCGCTTGCGGGGGTGGCTGGCATCAGCCCGATTCCACGATTTCCGAATTAGCACCTGTGACATCTTTCGCGAACAGAGGGCGCAACGCTTTCTCGCGATCGGGGTTGGCGCGCTGTTCGGAACATATTGCCTCACAGACACTTACGCATGCGTGAAATAAAGTGCGCATGATTTGAATTACTTATACGGAGCCAGTGAGTTGAATCACCCCAAGTGACACGGCGCGGAGGGCAACCCCCTCTTCCCCAAACACAGCCGCCGCGCCGAAACGAGATTCCCCACTACCCCTCTTCCCCCTCGTTTTATCAGGGCCCGCGCCGCCACCCCCGGCGCGGGCCGCTGGCTCCACTCTTATTTCGGTTCCCGCTTTTGTTCTGCCGCGGCAGCCGCCACCGCGTCCTTATCCGCCGTCGATTCCCTGCCAAACCGTGGCGAATACGCGTCGATTGTTCGTTCAACCAAACGAAACACCCGCTGCAACGCGCGCCGGCAGGTTTGCAGCGCCTTGCTTTGATCGGGATTGACGTCGCCGAGTTCTCCGTCGATAAGCATATCGACGTAGCCCGCGACGGCCGCGAGCGGCGTGCGTATGCCCGCGGAAATGGCGTGCATGAACTCGGACTTGTGGCGGTCGAGTTGCCGCAGGTCCGTGTTGAGTTTTTCGAGCCGCGCCTCGAGCACGCGCGACGCCTCCTCGATGTTCTTCTGGTACGTAACGTCCCGGAGCAACACGATGAAGTAGCGCACACCCTCACGAATGAACGACCGCGCGATCATGTCCACCGCGCGCTCTTCGCCGGAGCGGGGAAGCGCGATTTCGTGTGTGTGCGCCTGGCCCCGGGCGCGAAGGTCGGCGAGCTTGTGCGGGAGGGCGCCGTCGTCGAACAGGTAGGCGCGCAACCGCTGCCCGACCAGTTGAACGCGCGGAACTCCCAGAAACTCCGACGCGCGTTCGTTCGCCTCCACGATGTACTCATTGTCGTCGAACACGACGATGGGATCGCCCGCGCTGTTGAGAATGGCGCGCAGCGTCGCTTCGGACGCGGCAATTTGCGCGGTCTGTTCCGCCGCGGTGACCTCCGCGCGGCGCAGCCGTTCGGACAGCGACGCAATCATCCACCCGACGATGAAGGTGCTCAGGAGACGCACGACAACCGCGCCGAGGGTGAGCGAGAAGCCGGAGCGGTATTTCTCTATCAGGATCACCACGATGTACGCTGCAAGGCACACCAGCGTGGCGGTGATGACGCGTCCGAACCGCCGGTCGTAGGCGCTGAAGCCGATGATCAGCAAATGATAGAGCAGATACGCGTCGCTGCTTTCGCCGCCGGTGATCGCCATGATGATGCTGATTTGCACGAGATAAATGAAGAAGTTCGTTCGCGTGAAGAAGAGGCGGTACGCCCGCGCCCACAGCACAACGTGGACGTAGAGGTTGTGCGCCATGACCATGCCGGTGATGACGAAGAAATCGAAGTACTCCCCGCCAAAATAGCCGAGCAGGAATATGGGCCCGATGATCAAGGCGATCAGGTACCGCATGATGAGCGCGCTGCGCTCGACGGTCACCGGAAGGCTGTGCGCAAGTTCGGCTGCGGGAATCATGCTTTACCTGCCACGTCGTACACCCGGTTGCGTGGAATGCCGGTCCGCGATGCGACGGCGCGAATCGCGTCGCGCCGGGAAACGGATTGCGTCGCTATAACGTCATCGACCGCCGCGCGGATTTCGTCGTCGGTAAGGGAAGCGGCCGAATCGGCCGCCGCGCCAAAGTAGATCAGAATGACGCATTCGCCCTTCAACGGGTTGTGTTCGAAATGCTCTCCGACAGACTTCGCCGTGCCGCGAACGACTTCCTCGTGCATTTTGGTGAGTTCGCGCGCGACGCAGACTTCGGCATCGGACGCTTTTGCGGCGAGGAGCGATAGTGTATCGAGCACGCGGTTGGCAGCCTCGTAGAAGATGTGCGTCCCGCCGAATGACCGCGCCTTCTCGATCGCCCGATCCGCGTCCTTCGCTTTGCGTGGGAAGAAACCGTGAAATGCGAACGCATCCGACGGCAATCCGCTGATCGAAAGCGCCGCGACGACTGCGCTCGGCCCGGGCACGGTCTCGACGGGAATGCCGGCGTCGCGCGCGGCGCGAACGACGCGAAAGCCGGGATCGGCAATGCACGGCGTGCCCGCGTCCGTAATCAGCGCAACGTCCCGGCCTTCGCGCAGCGCGTCGAGCAACGCGCCGGCCTTTTCCGTTTCGTTGTGATCGTGGTAGCTCGTGAGCGGGGTGCGAATCTGGAAATGGTCGAGAAGTTTCTTCGAGTGGCGGGTGTCTTCGGCGGCAACGAGCGAAACGGACGTGAGCACGCGCAACGCGCGCGCGCCGATATCGTCCAGATTGCCGATCGGCGTTGCCACCACAAACAGGCGTCCCGTTGCCATGCGACTCCCCAGTCCGTTCAGCCTCTCCGGGACTATTGTTTCGCAGCGCGGCTCAGGTCGCAAGCGCGGGCCGGGTGCCCGCGTCGGCGTGATACTCTTGCAGGGACCGCACGGCCATCGTTCCCTCGCGCTCGGCCTTCAACGCCATAACGGCGGCGCGCGCGGCGGCGAGCGTCGTCATGTGCGTGATGCCGCGCTCGAGCGCCGTCCGGCGAATGGCCTTTTCGTCGAACACGGATTCTCCGCCGAACGGCGTGTTGATGACCCAGTGCACGTCGCCGTTGATCATACGGTCCACGATGTGCGGGCGCTTCTCCCCCACTTTGAACACGCGCTCGACCTCGACGCCCTGTTGGCGCAGCAACGCCGCGGTGCCTTCGGTGGCAAGCACGGTAAACCCGAGCGACGCGATGTCCGTGCCCAACGTTCCCATCTTGCGTTTGTCGCGATCGTTCAGGCTGATGAATACGGCGCCGCCCTCGGGCAGGCGGTTGCCCGCCGCGATTTGGCTCTTGGCGAACGCCATGCCCATCGTATAGTCGATGCCCATGACCTCGCCCGTGCTGCGCATCTCCGGGCCAAGCAGAATGTCCACGCCGGGGAACTTGATGAACGGCAGGACGACTTCCTTCGCGCTGACGAAGTCGGGTTGCGGGTCGTCGGTCAGGCCGAGTTCGCGCAACGTCTTTCCAGCCATGATGCGCGCGGCGAGTTTGGCGAGCGGAATTCCCGTGGCCTTGCTGACAAACGGCACCGTGCGCGATGCGCGCGGGTTCACTTCCAGCAGGTAAATCTTGTCGTCGCTGATCGCGTACTGAATGTTCATCAGGCCGATGACGTTAAGCTCGCGGGCAAGCGCGCGGGTCTGGTCCTTTAGCCGCTCGATCAAGCCGGAATCCAGATCGTAGGGTGGAAGAATGCACGCGCTGTCGCCGCTGTGGACGCCGGCCTCCTCGATGTGCTGCATGATGCCGGCGACGATTACGTCCGTGCCGTCGGCGATCGCGTCTACGTCGATCTCGATCGCGCCTTCGATGAACTTGTCGATGAGGATCGGATGATCGGGCGACGCCTCGACCGCGTGGGTCATGTAGCGCGCGAGGGCGACGTGGTCATATACGATCTCCATCGCGCGTCCGCCGAGCACGAACGAGGGCCGTACCACGACGGGATAACCGATGTTCTCGGCGATCGCCAGCGCTTCGTCGAGCGACGTGGCGGTGTCGTTCTGCGGTTGGAGCAGTTCGAGCTTTTCGACGAGATCGCGGAACTCTTTGCGGTCCTCCGCGCGCGCGATGCTCTCCGGCGTCGTGCCAATAATCGGCACACCTGCCTTCGACAGCGCCATCGCGAGGTTCAGCGGAGTTTGACCGCCGAACTGAACGATCGCGCCTTTTGGCTTTTCGCGCTCGTATATGTTCAGGACGTCTTCGAGCGTCACCGGCTCGAAGTACAACCGGTCGGAGGTGTCGTAATCGGTCGAGACGGTTTCCGGATTGCTGTTGACCATGATGGTCTCGTAGCCGTCATCCTTCAGCGCGAACGAGGCATGGACGCAGCAGTAGTCGAACTCGATGCCCTGCCCGATGCGGTTTGGCCCGCCGCCGATGATCATGATCTTTTCTTTGTCCGCCGGGCGCACTTCGTCCTCGTCGCCGTAGGTCGAGTAGTAATACGGCGTGTACGCTTCGAATTCCGCCGCGCAGGTATCGACGAGCTTGTACGTCGGTACGATGCCGTATTTCTTGCGCTTTTCGCGCACGGTCATCGGGCTGAGACCCCAGAGGTGGCCGAGTTGATGGTCGGAAAAGCCCATCTCTTTCGCGCGACGCAGGACCTGCGGGTCGTCGGGATTCGCATTGCGCAGCGTTTGCTCTTCGACGATGATCTCGCGGATATTGCGCAGGAACCACGGGTCGATGGCCGTCGCTTCGAAAATCTCCTCGACGGTCGCGCCCGCGCGGAACGCGCGCGCAATTTGGAACAACCGTTCGGGCACCGGTGTCTGGATCGCGCGGATAAGCGCCTCGCGTTCTTCGACGGAACACGCATCGCCGGTTAGCGTCTTGTCCTTGCCGTCCGCGCCGAGGCCGTGCCGGCCGGTTTCGAGCGAACGCAGGCCCTTTTGCAGCGATTCCTTGAATGTGCGGCCAATGCTCATCGCTTCGCCCACGCTCTTCATCTGCACCGTCAGCGTCGAGTTCGATCCGGGAAACTTCTCGAACGCCCAGCGCGGGACCTTTGTCACGACGTAGTCGATGGTGGGTTCGAACGATGCGGGTGTCTCCCGTGTAATGTCGTTCCGGATTTCGTTGAGCGAATAGCCGACGGCAAGTTTCGCGGCGATTTTGGCGATGGGGAAACCTGTGGCTTTCGACGCGAGCGCCGAACTGCGCGACACCCGCGGGTTCATTTCGATGACCGTCATTCGGCCGTTCGTTGGATCGACCGCAAACTGAATATTCGATCCGCCGGTCTCGACGCCGATGGCGCGAATGATCTTGATCGCGGCGTCGCGCATCGTCTGGTACTCTTTGTCCGTCAGCGTCTGTGCCGGCGCGACCGTGACGCTGTCGCCCGTATGAATGCCCATTGGATCGAAGTTTTCGATCGAGCAAATAATGACGACGTTGTCCTTCAAGTCGCGCATCACTTCGAGCTCATACTCTTTCCAGCCGAGTACGGACTCTTCGACGAGCACTTCGGTGACGGGGCTGCACTCGAGGCCCCATTCGACGACCTTCTCGTATTCTTCGCGGTTGAACGATACGCCCGCGCCGCTGCCGCCAAGCGTGAACGCCGGGCGAATGATCGCCTTGTAGCCCAATTCCGCGCCGAACTCGCGCGCCTCCTCGAGCGAGTGGACGACGAGACTGCGCGGCACTTCTAGTCCGCAGCCGAGGATGGCCTCTTTGAACAGGCCGCGGTCTTCCGCTTTCTTGATCGCGGGCAACTTTGCGCCGATCAGCTCGACGCCGTGCTTCTCGAGAATCCCTGCTTCGGCAAGTTTCACCGCGAGGTTCAGCGCGGTCTGGCCGCCAACGGTGGGCAACAGGGCGTCCGGCTTTTCGCGCTCGATGATGCGTTCGAGCATATCGACGGTCAGCGGCTCGATGTACGTGCGGTCGGCGGTCTCCGGGTCGGTCATGATCGTCGCGGGGTTGCTGTTGACCAACACGACCTCGTAACCCTCTTCACGCAACGCCTTGCACGCCTGCGTGCCGGAATAGTCGAACTCGCAGGCCTGGCCAATCACAATTGGCCCGCTGCCGATGATGAATATCTTGTGTATGTCCGCGCGCCTGGGCATTAATTCTCGGTATCCATAATCAATGTATGCGT
Source organism: Candidatus Hydrogenedentota bacterium (assembly GCA_013359265.1). NCBI lineage: Bacteria > Pseudomonadati > Candidatus Hydrogenedentota > Candidatus Hydrogenedentota bacterium. The sequence goes on along the minus strand of JABWCD010000016.1, from coordinate 32,713 downwards.
ATCATTGGACGGTTCGGGTTTCGGGTTTCGGGTTTCGGGTTTCGGGTTTCGGGTTTCGGGTTTCGAAAGAGCCAACACATAGTTGAGGGTAATAGTCAAACAAATTCTCAGCTTCGCACTTTCTGCTCCCGACTCCTGACTCCTGTCTCCTGTCTCCTGTCTCCTGTCTCCTATCCCCTGACCCCTTCACCTCGAAATATCCAACACCTTGAACTCGATATTCCCCGCTGGGACTATCGCTACGGCCGATTCTCCTACGCTTTTTCCCAGGAGCGCCTCACCGACGGGCGAACGAACGCTGATTTTGCCCGTCGCCATGTCTGCCTCGACAGGGCTGACAAGCGTGTACGTGAACTCTTTCTTTGTTTTCGTGTTCAGGACGCGCACGACGGAACCCATGAACGCCTTGCTGGTATCCACCTGTTTGTCGTCCAGGACTTCGGCGCGCGCAACCTTGTCTTCGAGGTCGCGAATGCGCGCATGGAGCATGGCCTGCTCTTCCTTCGCGGCGTGGTAATCCGCGTTTTCCCGCAGATCGCCGAAGCCGCGGGCATGCTCGATGATCGCGGCCACTTCCATCCGCCGCGATTTACACGCCGCCAACTCGTCCTTCAGCTTTTCCAGCCCCTCGCGGGATACGTATAGTTTGTCCACGATCGTTCCGTTCGCCTTGGATTGGCCCCGCGCGGCACAGAGTACCGCCTGGACTGCCCCTTCCGGGCGCCGCGGGAAATAAAGAATTCAAGCTGCTAGGGGCGAAGTATATCAGATGCCCGCGAGCCAATCCCACTGCCGGCTGGGCTTGTATCCGGGCCATAGGTTCAGTAGGCTGACTCCACCGGCGGAAGGGCAGGGAATGGACAACCGAACGAGTGTGATGACCATCAAGACGCCCGAGGGCATTGTGTTTTCAATGCAGCTCGCGGGGCCGACCACGCGATTTATGGCGTGGGTCATCGATCTGGCGGTCATCGCCGTGCTCTACGTCATGGCGGGCTATGCCGTGAACCTCCTGCTCAGCCTTGGACTTTTCGCGTTCGAGTACATGCAGGATTTCTTGAGCGCGGTCATGTATGTGCTGATGTTCATCGTCAATATCGGGTACGGGATCGCGCTCGAGTGGTTCTGGCGCGGGCAGACGGTTGGGAAATACGCGATGCGCCTGCGCGTAATCGACGAACAGGGCCTGCGGCTGCAATTCTCGCAGATCGTGATTCGCAACCTCATGCGCACGGTTGACGCGCTCCCCGTCTTCTACCTGGTGGGGGGCATCGCGTGCGTCTTGAGCAAGCGCTGCCAGCGGCTCGGCGATTTCGCGGCGAACACGATCGTGACCTACACGCCGAAAATCGCCGAACCCGACCTCGAACTCGTTCTCGGCGGGAAATACAATTCGCTTCGCGATTTCCCGCACATCGAGGCGCGTCTGCGCCAGCGGGTGTCGCCGGAAGAGGCGCGCATTGCGCTGCAGGCGGTCATGCGCCGCGACACGCTCGAGCCCGCGGCGCGCGTCGAGCTTTTTGCCGAGATCGCCAACCGGTTCCGCGCGATCGCCCCGTTCCCGGAGGAAGCCACACTCGGCGTAGCGGATGAACAGTACGTGCGCAATGTCGTCGATTGCCTGTTCCGGCCGCAGCGCGACGCCTCCGCCGCTCAACGCGGCGCGGCATGACGTACGCCGCCAGTGGCGCGCTGGGGACCCGGTCGGTACAATACGGGGTGGTGGGAATTCCAATAGCCTGAGGTCTGGGCGATGTTGCGATATATCGAGAAACTGAAAGTCGACCGCCTGTTCGCACGCGGAGTCCGGCGCGCGGAAGACGGCGAGTTCGACGGCGCGCTGCGCATCTTTCAGGAAGTGGCCAAGCGCGCGCCGGACATGGCGCTTGCGCACGCGAACGCGGGCTTCTGCCTGTACCGGCTGGGTAAACCGGCGGACGCCATCGCCTCGTACGAACGCGCACGCGCGCTCGAACCGGAGGACCCGCAGCACGCGCACGATATCGGGTGCGTGTATTACACGAGCGGCCAGAAGGAAAAGGCGTTCGACTGTTTCATCGAGGCGCTGAAATCGGAGCCGGACCACAAGGAAGCCTACGCCGCGCTCGAGAAGGTTAGGGTCGATCTGAACATCCCCGCGAACGACCCGCGCCTTGCCGCGCTACTGCCGGCGCCGGCGCCCCCCGCGCCCGAGCCACCCGCGCCGGCGAAGCCGGCCGCGAAAGACAAGGCTGCCGCGGCGCCCGCAACCAGCCCGGACGTGGTCGCTGCCCTGGTCGCCAAAGGCTACGAATTGTTTGAGCAGGGCGAGTTCGAGGCGGCGCTCTCCGCGTGGAGCAAAGCGGTGTCACTCGATCCGGCGAACGCAAAGCTGCACAACAACCGCGCCGCGGCCCTGATCGAGTTGGGACGCCATCAGGAAGCGATCGATGCCTGCACGGAGGCCCTGCGCGTGCAGCCGGGGTACGCCGTCGCGCACATGACGCGCGGGGAGATTTACGCCGCGATGGGAAATCGCGACGCCGTGATGCGCGAGTACACCGCGTTGAATGCGATTGACGAAGAATTGGCCCAGGAGCTGATCGAGCTTGTTCGCGGCCTGAAGGACCAGCCCGAATGAAGCACCTTGCGTTACTGATCGCGCTAGCCTGGCTGTGCGGCGCTGGCTGTGGCGAAAAGCCTGTTGACGCGCCGCCCGCCGAAGCGCCCCCTGCGACCGAATCGCCCGCGGCGGAGACGAAGGCGCCGTCAATCGACGAGGCCATCTCGAAGCTGAAGAGCGGATTGAAAGAGGCCGCCGACGCGGCCAAGGAGGAGATTTCCGAGAACGCGGAAGCGGAAATCGACCGTATCGCCAAACAACTGCAGGAGATTGCGGACGACCTCGCCAACGATTCGGGCAAGCTTCAGGGAGAAGCCAAGGAACAATTCGAGAAACTGCGCATAGAGTTCGATCAGAAGAAGGAAGCTTTTGAGCAGAAGCTGAAGGAATTCAAAGAAGGTTCCGCGGGTGCGAAGACGGAATTGCTGGAAGGCCTCTACAACGCGCTGGCCGAAATGAAAGCCGCATTGGACCGCGCCGGGGAGGCGTTCCGGCAGGGTGCCGAGGCCGCGGCACAGAACTCGCCTTCCTGACACGCATTGGAATTCACGGCGCATGATTGAACTCGGTGTCAATATCGACCACGTAGCCACGTTGCGCGAGGCGCGCAAAGGCCGCGAGCCCGACCTCATCGCGGCGGCCAAGATTTGCGAGATTGCCGGCGCACACCAGATCACGATTCACCTGCGCCAGGATCGCCGCCACATTCAGGACCGCGACGTAGCGCAATTAATGGACGTGTTGCAGGTGCGGATGAATCTCGAAATGGCGGCTGTCGACGAGATCGTCGCGATTGCGCTGAAAACAAAGCCGCATACGGTCTGCCTGGTTCCCGAAAACCGCCGCGAAGTGACGACGGAAGGCGGGTTGGACGTTGCGTCGCAGGTGGCCCGGCTGCGCGAAGTGACGAAGCAATTTCACGACGTGGGGATCAAGGTGAGTCTGTTCATCGATCCCGAGTTGTCACAGGTTGACGCGAGCGCGGCCGTTGGCGCGGATTTCGTCGAACTGCACACGGGCGCGTACGCGAACGCCGACGAGCGCGACATCGTAAATGAAATCGACCGCATCGCCGAATCGGCCGCGCGCGCCATCGCAAACGGTCTGATATTCAATGCGGGCCACGGCCTCACCGTGCGCAACCTGCGTCCGATCGCGTCCATCCCGGGGCTTAATGAAGTCAATATCGGCCACTCGATTATCTCCCGCGCGGTGTTCATCGGGCTGGAGACCGCGGTCGAGGAGATTCTCGCAATCCTGCGCGAGTGTTCGGCGTGAACCGTTAATATCGGGGACCTGCAAGCCTTGTATGCTAGTCCGATCGGCTACGACAATTGCACCAATCATGTGGCCGGCACAATCGATCCACTCTGCGAATAAACCCCTGCTGCCGCCTTCTCGTGATCGTAAAGGCACACTCGATGTGCACCGAAACCTACGGGACATACCGACTTCGACGCTTCTCGATTCGCTCTAGAAGTCGCCGAAGTCCTCGTCATCGAGCGGAATGACCTCGTCCGCTTTCTTCACCGACGCCCTGGCGGGGACGCCAACCTTTGCGGACGCGCGGCGCTCTTTGGGCGCGGAAGCGGCATTGCCATTCGGCCCAGGCAGACCGGGGCGCTTTGGCCCGCCGAGCATCGGCCGTCCATTCGGGGCCGTTGCCGCGCCGCTGCCGCCAATCAGCGCAACGAGCTCAGCCACCATCGTGTTCAGTTCGTTCGCCTGCGCGTTGAGCTCCTGGCTCGCCGCCGCGGACTGCTCGCTCACCGCCGCGTTCGACTGCGTCACCTTGTCCATCAGCGACATGGCCGTGTTGATTTGGCCGATACCCTGCGACTGTTCGTTGCTCGCCGCAGCGACTTCTTCAACCAATTGACTCACCTTCTCGATCGATGCCGCTATCGCGTCGAGTTTCGTCCCGACCTCGCCGGACACCGATACGCCGCTGTCCGCGTTTTTCTGCGACTCCTCAATCAGCGACGACGTGCTGCGCGCCGCCTCGGCGCTGCGCTGCGCCAGGTTGCGCACTTCTTCGGCCACGACCGCGAACCCTTTGCCCGCGTCGCCCGCGCGCGCGGCCTCGACCGCGGCGTTCAGCGCGAGGAGGTTCGTCTGAAACGCTATCTCGTCGATGGTCTTGATTATCTTCGCCGTTTCGTCCGACGACCCCTTGATTCTCTGTATTGCCCCCGACATACGCTCCATCGCGACCCGGCCGTCGTGCGCGGCGTCACGCGCGGTGTTCGCCATTCCGCTGGCCTGGCGCGCATTGTCCGAGTTCTGCTTGATCATCGATGCAATTTGTTCGAGCGAGGCGGAAGTCTCCTCGAGCGACGATGCCTGCTCGCTCGCGCCCGCCGCCATCTGCTGGCTCGACTCGGACACCTGGAGCGACGCGGAATTAATCTGGGCGGCGCCTACCGCCAATGAGTTGACGATGGCGTTTACGCGGCGCGTCACGCTGCGCATGATAAGAAACGCCAATGCAACCGAACCGGCCACCGCGGCGATGGCGATTCCGGCGTAGGTCTTCGCGCTCGTACCGACTTCCTGTGCGACGGTCGCGTCGATTTGCGCGACCTGCTTGTCCAACTCGGATTGCGTCGTCTCGTAGATCGCGTTGCTCAACCCGACCACGCCGTCCACCGCCTTGCGCTGCTCGACATAGTATCTGCGGAGCTCGCCACGGAGAATCTGCTTCGCCAGTGCGGAATCTCCCTTGGTAATCGCGGGCAAGAATTCCTTGTCTACACACTCGAAGAACTGGTCCGCTGCCGCCGGAATTTCCTGCGTCAACGCGGACTTCAACGACCCATCCTGTAGTTTATTGGCCCAATACTGTTCCCGGGCCTCGAACTCGGATTGAAGGCGTTCCATCTGCTCCCGAAGCCGCCCCGCTTCTTCCGCGTCTTTCGCATCGATCAGTTCATACGCCGTCAGATAGGACTCGATGATGTAGAGCGGCGGGGGCAGCACGTCCGCGAGCGCGTCCTTGGAATCCACGATAGTCCCGTACAGCGGCCCGTTCACCTGGACTTCTTTGTTCATCGCGGTAATGCCCGTGGCGGTATCTCTCAGGGTCACAACTCCATACCCCGAGATGACCGCGATCGCGCCCACCAACAGCGCGATCACCAGACTGAACTGTTTCGCCAGCGAAAGTCCTTGAATGCCCAGTCCCATCCAATTGCCCCTTTTCCGCTCGAACACAACCGCCCGCCGTGAGACACATCCGGCGCCGCAGCCACCGTGCTGCGGGGCACTGACACGTCTTTAGTCTCGTCGTCGAGCTGGATTACCACCTCACCACATGTTCGACGACCCAAACGGTCCACACCTCGCCGAATGCCGCCCGGCATGCTGGCCGGGAGGTGCATCTGCCGGGAGCGACAGAGACCAGTGTAACGTCTGGCATGGAACCTCCGGGCGTTCCGAATGTTCGTCAATTTGAAGCGGAATAAGCTGCTAGCATTCCGCCGTTTATTCAGCATAATACGCGAAATATTCGATAAAGTCAATAGTAATTGATTGTCATAAGTTCGTATATTGAGGTTGAGCTTCACTTCCGCGATCTTGCGGCCTTGACCGTTCTGACAGTTGCTCGAGTGGGCGACGAGCCTTGCCATCACGCAGCGATGGACCATGAGCAAGGCCAAGGGTCCGCAGAAGTTTTCGCACGCTGGCATGGCGCGGCCTGTCTCCGCTAAACTGCAACACGCTGGTGGCAACGTAGATTTCGGAAGCACGCATGGAAATTGAACACGAAATCGACAACGGTATTTGGATCGTAACGATGCGGGGCCGGTTCGATGCGCCGTCGGCGCCGGAGGCCGAGCGCACGTTGCGTACCCTGCTCGAAGATGGCATGAACCGCATCGTGTTGGACTTGTCGGGCGTCGAGTACATCAGCAGCGGCGGCTTGCGCGTGATCATCATGTTGACGAAGGCGCTCGAACGCGTCAGCGGCGAAATGAAGTTGTGCGGGATGAGCCCCTTCGTTTCGGAAGTCTTCAAGATCACCAACCTGGCGAAGCGATACGACATCTGCGGTTCGCGCGACGAGGCGCTGTCGGCCTTTGCGGCCGTATCATAGGAAGAGGCCCCATGGCGGAGCCAGGCGTGCAGTCCGTCACTTCCAATCAGGCGGACGCCCCAACCACGCCCTATACACCCAACGACATCAGCGATAAGGCGACGTTCGTAGATTCGTTCGGCGACGCGGCGGACAGTTTTCGCCTCGCTGCAATCGGTTCGATGCTGGACGGCCGCTACCGCGTTCGCGACGTGAAAGGCGGGCCGGGCCGCAGTGGCATGGGGATCGTCTACATCGTCGATGGCGACGACGGACCGTACGCGGCCAAGACGTTTCAGCATCATTTCGCGCGGAACCTTCCGCTGGTGCAGCGCTTTCTTCGCGAGGCACGCACGTGGATGTTGACCGGATTCCATCCGAACATTGTCCATGCGTATTTCATCGAGATTATCAACGCGGTCCCCTACCTGTTCATGCAGTACGTCGAGCCGGACGCGGACGGCCGTCTTTCGTTGGCGGATTACTTGCGCAACGGGCCGGTCCCGCTCGAACAGGCGCTCGATTGGGCCATTCAGTGCTGCGACGGAATGGCGCATGCCACGCTGTCCGTGCCGGGCCTGGTCCACCGGGACCTCAAGCCCGAGAACCTGCTTATTGCGCCGGATGGTACGCTGAAGATCACGGACTTTGGTCTGGTGCGCTGCCGGTCGATTGAAGGATTGGAATCGCTCGTCGACGTCTCCGCGATCAATCGTCCGAACATTACGCACGTCGGGTCGGCATTTGGAACGCCTGCGTACATGGCACCCGAGCAGTTCGCCGCCGCGGACGACGTCAACGAAACTGCCGACATTTATGCGTTTGGATGTTGCATGTACGAGGCCATCTCGGGCGCGCGCGTGTTCACAGTCGAGCAGTCCGACAATGCAATTCACCATATGATGCAGTTGCGGCGCATGCATGAATCCCAGGAGCCGGCGCCGTTACGCGAACTCGTGCGCAACTGCCCGCAGGACGTGGACCGCATCATCATGCGCTGCCTCGAAAAGAGCCCACACGACCGCTGGCAGTCGTTCGAGGAATTGCGGATTCAATTCGCGTTCGTGCAGGACAACGTTCTGCAGTTGCCGATACCGGCCCGCGCGTACAGCGAGCCTACGCCGGACTCGGTTGGCCGCCAATTGCGCTCGCTGACCTTGCTCGACGGCTACCATCGCGCCGTCCGGCTGCAAGACTTGCGGGACAGCCAGGATACAAGTCCGTACGCATTTCACCTCGCGCTGGCGTCGTATTTCCGCAGCGCCGGCGAGTTCGACGAAGAGCGGCGCCAACTCGAGAAGGCGGTGAACGCGCGCACCGTGAACGAGGGCTACGAGGCCGCGCGGCGTTTGGCCGAGTTGTGGCTCCAGGAGGGGGAATTCAGCAGGGCGGACGCAGTGCTGGATTCCTTCCTGAGCGAAGACCCGCGCGCGATCGAACGATTGCTCGAACCCGCCATCGGCGTGCGCATTGTGCGCCAGGAATTCCGCGAAGCGGAAGAGTTGCTCGATTCACAGCCGCCGTCGCTGAGGACGGGCCTGTTGCGCGCGGCGCTGCTTCGCGCGCAATGCCGCTGCGTGGACGCGGCCCAGGTCTGGCGCGGGCAGGTGAGCGCGATCCTCGCTTCCATCGCGCAGAAGCTTGGCGAAGTTTCAAAGGGCGATCGCGTGGGGTGGGAAGTCGACGGCGACGCGGATGTGTTGTCGCGCGTGCTCGCGATTATCGCGCCGGAGTGCGATACCGCGCCGCTGCGGCTGGCCGAGCACGCGGTCTGGCCCGAACTGGACGTTTATCCGGATTTCTCCGCGGACATGGCGTGGCTTTCCAACGCGCTGGGCGAATTGGCCGACAACGAGTGTGTCGCGGACTCCGACGAGGCGGAACGCATCGCGGAGTGCGCGAAACTGCTCGGCTATCCGGACCGATTGCCGCGCCACCTCACGCGCGACGAACAGTGGTTCTGGGATGCCGCAGACCAAATCTAAAGCAATTCCGGTGTGATGAGTTTGAAACTCGCGCCAATTGTCGCGCTCGTACTCGTGACTTGTCGTCCGAAGCCGATCAGGCGAAGGAGGATCGTAATCGCACACTCGATTCGCACCGAGACCTGCGCGACATACCGGCTACAACGCTTCCTAAATTGCCGGCGGCAATATGGCGCCGACCACAGCGCGCAATACCAAGTGTCTATAGGCTGAGCGACATTCCGTCTTCCGCGGCAACTACCTCTACGCCGAGTTCGTCCGTCAACGATCGCGCAACGTGCGCGGGCCCCGCTTCGAGCATACTCACGCCGAAATGCGTGAGCACAGCCTTGCGGGGCCGGACGCTGCGGACGATTTCCTTCACGTCGTCGACACACAAATGCATGATGCGCGGGTGCGGAACCGGGTCGAGAAACGTAACGTAGATTACGAGCACGTCGCTTCCCGCGTAGGCCGCGGGCAGTTCCGGAAAGTATCGCGTATCGACGAGGAACGAGAGCTTGGTCTCGCCAATGTTCAACGTGACACCGAACGTGTCGGTTCCGTGCTGGTGTGGAATGGACGTCGTAAATACGAGGTCGCCAAGACGGTACGCGTGGGACGGCTCGATCGTGACGATCTCGTCGAGGAAAGGCCGCAGGTAACTCAGCACGACGCGGTCCTCGCCTTCGAGGCACGCGCGCGGGGCGAACAGCGTGCCGCCCTTGTTGTAACCGCCGCCTGTCATCGAATCGATGAGAATATTCACGTCGCTGCAATGATCGATGTGGCTGTGCGTGAGGATGATGCCATCGAGATACGACGGATCGATGGGCGGGTCGGCCTGCGCGCAGCGCACAATCGCGCCGGGTCCGGGATCAAGATACACGCGCTTCCCGCACAGATGGAGATACACGCCGCCGGACGCGCGCAACTGCCGTGCGACCACCCAGCGGGAACCCGCCGTGCCCATGAACTTGATGTAATTATCGCTCGCCATAATTCAGTGAGTGCGTGTTGCAGCATATCAATTCGCGGCGGGGGCGGGGAAATGCTCGCCCTTTGCGATGTGTTTGCGGCGCGTCAACATGAAGTCTCTCGGCTTGGGGCGTGGCGCTCGACCGCGGACGGATTCCACATGCGCGAGAAACAGGCCATTGTCACGCGGACGCCCACGCGCGCTAATGCGCAGGTGCAGGTGACACAGGCATCTTCCCGGGCGCCAAGCGATGAAATAGCTCACCTTGAAATTCCCGCACACGACGCGGGAATTTCAAGGTCATGCTACGAATCACCAGTCGGGTTTCCCGGCGAGGGATTCCGCAACATTTCCGATGCCTGCTTCGACCGCGTCGCCTTCGTGGACAATGAGGCGGTAGCGGAGCGTGAACGACTCGCCGGGTTTGAGGGTATGCGGATCGTTGTGGGGCCACGACGCGCCGAGAAAGCCATAGTGACGGATCATCCAGCCGCGGTGCGGGTAACCCGGGTTCGACGGGTGTTGGACAATCGCCACGCCGCGCTTTTCTTTCGTTCCCCACGAGATGTCTACCCAAGTGGTTTCATGGGCCATGCGGTCTTCGGGAATGACGCCGTCTCTTGCGGTGAAGACGAACGGTTTGTTGTTCGCGTCGGGGCGAAAGCAGAACCCGCCGTATCCTTTCGCGCCCGTGCCCGCCGCTCCGGCCGAGGCATCGGAACCTTGGAACGTTGCGTCGGTTTCAGCAACGTTTTTGAAGGTCAACGCGAAATCGATCGCGCGCTGGCGATTCGATTCCGGGCGGACAACGATCGACACACGCTCGTCGATGGGCGCAGTCCCGCCATCATCGAACTTCCACAGGCTGTGTTCTTCGAGCCGGACTTCATTCCGGGCGACCGCGAGTTCGGCCCACGTCTCGAATACGCTGCGGCCCGTCTCCAACTCCCACACGTTGAGCTTTCGTCTGCCGACGCGGCAGTTCGGCCACGCCCAAAATACGCCGCGATGGTGGTAGTGATCTTTCGGAAAGTCCTCGGTGACGATGGCGCCATCGGGGCTGTACAGCGGGTGGATGTAGTTTGCGCGGCGAAAACGCGCGTCGACGCCTGCGGGCGGATCGACAGGCGCGTAGTTGTACACGAAGACGGGACTTCCACGGTCGAGCACGGTGACGCGCTTGCCGTCGTTGGAGAGTCCAAATGCAGACCTTTCCGCAGTCGAGCGCGTAGCGCACGACGCCGTGAGCGCGGCGGTAGTTGCGGTCAGGAAACTGCGGCGGTCGAGACGCATGGAACCCTCCCCACGGTATCACCCTCGTTCAACCGAATTCGGCAATTGACTGCGGACCGCGGCACGGTCGATGGCGCCCGCCAAGGTCGCGCTACACGCCGACGGGCGTCTCCACTTCTTTTTCTTTGCGCGTCTGCTGGCCGTTTCCACCGTTCGGCTTCTCGAACGAGAATTCGAATTCTTCCTGCGGAACGACGGCCGGCTCGATGGTCGGCAGCACCACCTCGCATTTCTCGCCATCGCAATACAGATCGGCCGTCTCCTTCGTATTGAGATTCTCGAAGTCGAGATCGCGGATGCGCGCGGCGGCGTTCACGAACATCTCCTCGGTGATTTCCTGGTACGGCGCCTGCGGGTAGTTGTGCTCGACGAGCGGAAGGAAGCTGATCGATTTCAGGCGCGGCTCGTACAATTCGAGTATCTTCGGAATGTCTTTCGCTTCCTCCGGCTTGAACGTAATCGTCGCGCTCACCTGGTTGTCCGCCCAGAAGTACTGCATCTGCGCTACGTTCTCGACCTGCTCCCAAACGGAAACGTCGGTTTTCGATCGTTCGAAGTCGGGCGATTTCACGGGGAAGTAGACGACGAGCGTGTTGTCGCCGTAGACCGAGTCCTCGATGCGATATCCCGCCCGCCGAATGGCCTCGACCAGGGGGCTCGTCTTATCGAGCCGTATCGTGCGGTAGTAGAACTCGGAGTGCGGATAGTGAATGCCGGGCGTAACGCCGGGCAGCAACGACACCGTGCCGCTGGGTTTGATGCTGGTTTTCTTGATGCTCTCGGGGATGCACAACCACTGCGCGTAAATCTTGTCGAGCTGACTGATGTATTTGTACCCCTCGTCGCACCACTCGAAATGCGCGCGGCGCCCGTGCTTCTCGAACGCCTGGATGATTCCGGATTGCGACAGGCCGATGCGGCGGTTGCGCAGCATGATCGCGTTGGTGCGTTCGTTGTGCGTCGGGACGAGCGTGACGGTCTTCGCGTACAGGTACGCATACTTGAGCGTGCGCTTGTATTCCTCGTAGTTATCGTGCAGGGACGGAAACGTCTCGACGAGGTTGCATATCTCGTAGGATTCGAGGCTCTGCTCCGCGCAGGGGTTCGTGCCGGCGACTTTCGCGTCGATCCAGTTGGGGCCGTCTTTCAGCCGGCCGAACGCCTTGGCGTTTTCGAGCCAGAAGTACCCCGGCTCGCCGTTTTTCGCGGTCTGTTCTCCGACTTTTTGGTAGTCCATGCCGATGGCCGCGGTGACGCTGTTGTTCGACGCCCACCGCCACGCCATGAGCTTCTCGTGGTTTTTGTCGGGGTCCTTCAACTGAAGGTACTCGCCGTCGTCGGCGCTGCCGAGCGCAAGTTCCGCCGTGCGGCGCACGCCGCCGGACACGACGCATTTACCGATCACGTTCATCAGGTCGGTAATGTCTCCGGAGGAGATGCGTTCGCCGATGCGCGGGCGCAACACGTCGTCGATATTCTTGATGCAATCCATTAACGGCGCGGGACCCGGAGCAATGCCGCCGAACGTGCGAATCGGCGAACCCGCGGGACGAATCTGCGAGTAGTCTACATTCACAGGCCTCTTGCCGCGGCCCGCGTACGATTCGAGAACGACGCGAACCAGTTCCACCCAGCCTTCTTTCGAGTCCTCGATGATATACGCGGCGTCGGACGGGCGCGGATCGTGAATGACGACGGAGCCCGCGCCTTTGGTGTCAAACGCGACGCCAACGCCGAGCAGCGACATGTCCATCAGGAAACAGAACGGCTCCGAGAAGTTGAAGCTGATTTCGTCGGTCGAGACGAACGCGCAATTGTTGAGCGCGGCGGACCCGCGTTCGTAGATGTAGTCCGTACCCATCATCCACAGGCCGCGTCCGGGAGGCAGAAACCGGAACTCCCACATCAGGTTGAACATTTCCTGCGCCGAACGCTGGGCTTTCTGGGTGTTCCACGGGAGCTTCAGGCTGCGGCAATGGTTCCATTGGATCGTGTAGCAGCCTTCGACGACGCGGCGGACGGTTTCCCAATACTCCTCGGTGCGGCCACCGTCGCCGGGCACGACACGCGCGTACGTGCGTTTGAAGGTGACGTAACCGAGCGGCCCCCAGTTGGGCTGTTTGCCGCGGTATTGATCGATGAACTTGTCCGACAGCGTGAACCGCTCGCGTGCGTTGAACAGCATATTCAGTCACCTCAATGCGTATTACTACCAACCCCAATTTATGCAGACAAAATTCCGTTTATACCTTCTTGTGCGCCGTTTTGACCCAGGGCAGGCCGTCGGCGATTTCGACCTCGTAATCACCCATAAGGCTCGGATAGCGGTCCTTCACCGTTTCGTACACCTTGCCAAACACGAGCCGCAGTTCCTCTTCGGCGTCCGGCGCGGTGCGCATCTCGATCACGTGGCGCAGTGCGCGAAAGTTGCACGACCAGCCGATCGTAGTCGCCACGCCGTCCGGCGCAATGCGGCGGAACGCGGAGGTGAGTTTCTTCTTTACGTCAAACTTCTTCTCGTCGTCAATCGCGTATATCCTCGCGAGGGACTGCTGCGCTTCTTCGAGCTGTTCGATGGTCCTCGCGTACAACTCCATCCCCTGTTCGCTCTCGCGAATGTGCGTGGGCACATACGCCGACAACTTGTCGAGCCGAACGAACCGGAGCGATTCCTGCGAGATCGCCGTACCCGCGCGGTGCCGCACCAGTTCGTGCGTGAACACGCGGCTTACGTCCGCGAAAATGAAGTTCAACACGGCGTGCTCGATGACGCTGCCGTGCCCGACCTCGAGCACGTGGCCAAGGTAATTCGCGTTCCCCTTTCGCACGCGCGTGACGTTTGGGTTCAAGCCCGGCTCGAAAGATCGGTAACAGAGGCGTCCGTACACCTCGCAAAGCCGTTCCGAACCCGACGGAGCATCCGTCGTCCAGCTTGGTGCGCCGACGTGCTCGAGGTAGGCCCTCAGGCCTTCTTCGACAACCGCCGTTTCGCCAACAAGAAAAACCTTTGGTTCAACAAACTGCATCTACGTATCCAAGGTGCTTAGCTAAAACATAACCAATTGCGAATTATACACTTACAAAATGGCCCACAAAATCGAGGACGGATGGGTGCGCGGTCGAGAACTAACATTGGCTTCCCCAGCGACGAACCCCCGCCAAGGGGTTGCGTCGAGCAACGGGCATAGTATCAGCGAACGCGGAAAAAATCAATATGCTGTATGATGAGAAACGGCACCACAATATATTGGGTTTATTGGTTCCGAAATCCCGCATATCCAGCGTCGGTTTCGCGAAGATATCCCGCTTTTCTCACCGCGCCACGACGCCGCAGTGAAAGCAAACGTCTTCGGTGCGGTGAGAAATGCTCACGAGTACGTCCTTGAGCGCATAGCGAGAGGATTTTGAGAATTATGGTATAAACGATGCCGTAGGTGTCGTGCGGAACACTTCCGCCAACCTTATGCGGAAGGGGCCATGGCAACTGAAACGAGCAGGGGTGAACGTGCGCTCAGGGATTTGCGCCCTGTGCGCGTTTTCCATCCCATGCTTCTCGCACTCATCCCGCTGTGGGGTACCTATGCCTATGATCGGAATGCGGGGCTTCTTCCATTGTCCGCGCTCGCGCGGCCTGCGGCGATTCTGCTCGTTGGCGCGATCGCGTTATGGCTGCTGTTCACGGCGCTGCGCAGGGACCGCTATCACGGGGGGCTCCTTGCGTCGGCCTTGATAGCTCCGATGATCGTGGTGTGGGGGGTGCTCGAGGAGGCGATCCGCGCCGTCATACCCATGTACGAGTCCACGTCACGATCGTTCTTCTACTTCGTGCTGGCCGTCGTGGCGGTCGCCGCAATCGGCGGCGCGGCGTATCGCTACCGCACGGACAAGTCCGCGCTTCGCAGCGCGCTGGTTTTCGTCATCGTCTTAATCGCTGTGAGCCTGGCCGCGGCCACGTTTGCATTGGCGCCCGTGTTCGGCCGGCGGGCCGCGTGGCTGATCACCGGGTACACGGTCGCAACCGTGCTCGGGTTCCGGGCCGTATGGAAGTACCACGGCGATTACCAGGCGGCCACGCGGTCCTTAAACTGGTTCGCATCGGTCCTGCTCGTGCTCTACACCGCGGTACTTGCCGTGAACCGTCCGGTACAACCGTCGGTCACGCCGCCTGAATTGCCGATCGCCGCGACGGCGACGGGCCTCTCTCGCGACAAATTGCCCGACATATATCTCATCGCGCTGGACGGCTACGCCCGCGCCGACGTGTTGCGGTCCGCATATGCGTACAACAACCTGCCGTTCGAACAGGAAATGAAGGCGCTGGGGTTCCGCTTCGCGGAGAAGAGCACGGCGAATTATCCGCAGTCGCTGCTTTCCCTCACGGCGCTGTTGAACGCGGACTACCTCGATCGCCTCATCCCGGATCAGTCAGCGCGGAACGATGCATCGATGGCCCACGTATTTGCATTCTACCACCACAACAGCGTCTTCGATGCGCTGCGTGCGCTCGGCTACCGCATCGAAGTGTTTTCGCCGGGACTCGAGTCGCTCGAACCGCGGCGCGCGGACGTGGTGCGGCTCGAACCCGAGGGCGCCATCGGCGAATTCGAGATGGTGTTGTTGGACCGCACATTCGCATCACGCATCATGCAGGCGTATTACTATGTCCGCTACCAGAACCCCGCGTACTGGAGGTACTCGTTCCGGCGCGCGCGCATTCTGTACGCGTTTGATGAGATGGCGCGACGGGCAAAGGAAGACCACGGGGCGCCGCGGTTGGTTTTCGCCAACTTACTGATTCCCGAACCGCCGTACCTGTTCACGCGGGACGGCGGCCGCGCGCAACCCTACGGCCCCGGGTCGTTGGGCGGAGACCGACGGTTTCGCGGGCTCGAATCGGAGTACCGCGAGTCCTATCTGGGACAAATCCACTACACGAACGAACGCTTGATCGAGACAACGACAAAGATCATCGAGTCGTCGAAACGGCCCGCGCTAATCATCGTGCTCTCCGGGCGCGGCGCGCCTCCCGCGCTCGAGCGACAGGCCGGTCCGGCAGAGGAAAGGTTCCGAAACCTGCTGATGGTCCGCTTCCCCGAAAATACCGCGGCAGCCGGCGAATGGCGCGACGATTTGAGCCTCGTCAATGTCTTCCGCGTGGTGCTGAATGAGACTATCGGCGCGCAGTTGCCGATCCTGGAGGACAGGACCCTCGTTCCACAGGAAGACGGACCTTTTCGGACGGAACCCGCCCGACCGGCGCAATGATCACCTGGCGCGAATGCGCACGCGCCGGCCCTCCACCGTTACTCGCCCCTCGGCAATGAGTTGGATGGCCTGCGGATAAAGCTCGCGTTCCTTCGCCTGCACGCGTTCGGCAAGGGAATCCGGGGTATCGTCGTCGAGAACCGGGACCGTTCCCTGCATGATGATGGGGCCCTCGTCGTACTTCGCATTGGCGAAGTGTACGGTGCACCCGCTGACTTTCGCACCGTACGCGATGACGGCTTCGTGAACATGGTGGCCGTACATGCCCTTGCCACAGAACGCAGGGATCAGCCCGGGGTGAACGTTGAGCACGCGGTTCTCGAAATCGTCCGGGATTGCGATCAGGCACATGAACCCGGCCATCACAACAAGGTCCACGTCGTGCTTGCGGATTTCGGCCCACACCGCGTCGCTGAACGCCTCCGCCGTTTCGAACTGCTTCCGCGCGACGAGAATCGCGGGAATCCCGTGGTTGCGCGCGCGCTCCATGCCAAATGCGTCCGCGCGTGACGCGATGACGCACGCGATGCGCGCGTCGAGCGAACCGTCGGCGATGCGGTCGATAAGGTTTTGAAGGGTCGATCCGGAGCCCGAGAGGAGTACGGCGAGCGACAAAGTACGTGGCGTGTTGTCCGGCATGTAAACTATCCGCGTTAGTGAATGAAATGGGACGGCGCGTTTGAATCGATGGCCGCCGCAAACTGCGCCATTTCCGGTTCCGAGAGGCGGCGCTTCAATATCGCCAGGTAGTCTTGCCAGTTAAAGCGGAACAGTTCCACCTCACCTTGCGCCGTGGCGCCCGCGGACCACTGAAGATTGGGATCGAAACGAAGCATCACGCCAAGAATCCCCGGCGCCGAGACGATTCGCGGTGGGAAGTTCGTCTTGACGACGCGGACCGCGCCTCGCAGGACGATGTAACCGGTCGCGCTGCAGAAGTCGTCCTGCTCAAACAGCACCTGTCCATCGGACAGCGTGCGGCGCTCGACCACCGATTGCAGCACCAGGCTCGCGCGCAGCCTGATCCGTTCGGGCAGGCCGGCAAACAGAGAAAGCTTGATGATGGTGTCGTCGCCGAACCGCTCCCAAACGCTGCGTTCTATGGCTTCCAGTACGGCGTCCTGCTCGGCTGCCGGCAGACGCTGTTTAAGGCGGGCGTAAAATTCCTCCCACGCAAACTTGAGGGCGGTCGCAGGTCCGTGCGCGCTGACCGTGGCCGTACGTTGCGCGCGGGGATTGAATTGCAGCATTTCACCTAGCAGCGCCGGGGCGCTGACGACGACATCCGGAGTTCCTTCTTTATGCACCGCCACTTCGCCAGCGAGTAAAACGTAACCGTCCCGGCCGCCGAGTGCGCGCACTTTTATAAGCGGCTCGCCATCCGAATACGTCGCCGGTTGCGACACATCGAGAAGCGCATCGATG
Organism: Candidatus Hydrogenedentota bacterium; assembly: GCA_013359265.1. NCBI lineage: Bacteria > Pseudomonadati > Candidatus Hydrogenedentota > Candidatus Hydrogenedentota bacterium. The sequence continues at coordinate 15,110 of JABWCD010000016.1, read as the reverse complement.
ACACCCGACATCGCACTCGCGGATAGTGAACGAATCAGGGGAAGTTCACGAAGTTTCGTCGAATACTCGGATGAATTCATGCTGCCCCCCGGCCCGTTCCTACGATCGCACCCATACAATAGCGCCCATGATTGCCGGAAGAAAGAGAATTACCCAGCCGGCGGCGTACACGCAACCCGGCGGCGAACTCTCGGTGATGGGCTGGCCGCCAAGCGAGCCCGTGAAATTCGCCAATTCGTCGGGGAACCAGATGAGCGCCAATGGGAGAACATAGAACATCGCCCATTTGAATGCGTTCTCGTCGCCGGAGTAGCGGTAAGCGGCGGCTACAAACGACGCCGCAACTATGAGGGACAAGACCCTTCCAATATTGCGTGTCATCGGTCCCCATAGCGCTTGGCAGTATCAGCGCCGCGTCGGTTCCAGTTTTGCACTCGCAAGATCGCGCAATTCGTCGTCGATACTTTGTGTAACGGGAAAGCGGAAGCCGGTCTTCGGATCTAGATCGAGGTCGAGCACTTTCATCGTCACGGGCAGTTGCTCGCGTTTCCACTGGCTGTAAACGAAGAGCTTCCCGAACCGCGCGGTCCATTGTTTCAGTTGATCGGCCGAGTGGCCGGGGTGGCGATGCACGAGAACGCGCCAGCAGTCCGTGAGCGACATGCGCCTGCGCGCAAAAAGATAGAGCAAGTCGTCGAGCACGACGTAGGGCATCAGGTCCGCTTCGTCTTTTTGATCGGGCGCGAGCTCGGCGCTCGGCGGGATATCGAGGATTTTCTGGATCGACTTGATACCGTCCCTGTGCGCAATGTGTTCGATGAGCCGCGAGACCAGCGTCTTCGGCACGTTGGCGATCGGCGAATATCCGCCCTGGTTGTCGCCGCCGGTGGTCGTATAGCCGACCGCGGCTTCGCTGAGGTTGGACGTAACCAACAGCAACGCGTTCGCGCTGTTCGCCCAGTTCAGCATCATGTTGCCGCGGACCCGCGCCTGCAAGTTCTGTTTCGCGAGTGCAGAAACCTTCTTCGGGCTGCCGGCCATCTCGCCCGCTTTCTTGAGTGCGATTCCCGACTCCTCCTCGATGGACACGACCTTGAACGGCACGCCCAACTCGTGTGCGAGCGCGCGGGCCGCGTCTTCCGTCGCTTTGCTGCTGTACGCCTTGTTGGGCAAGTACACCGTCTCGACGCGGTCCCAGTGCGTCTTCTTGTCTTTACCTTCGCGCAATGCCATCGCCGCGTGTACGGCCAGAAGCAGACACAGCGCGGAATCGCGTCCGCCGGACAGGGCGACCAGAAACTTGTCGAACGCGCCGACTTTCTCGAAGTAATCGCGCAAACCGAGAACCAGCGCGTCGAACAGTTCATCCAGATACTTTGTCGCATCGTTCACGGTCCACGACGCGCCAGGCACATAGAAACTCTTGGGCAATTGCGCGGCGTAGTCCTTCACCGACGCGGGGATAAATGTACCGTCGCACGCGTCGACGAGTTCGATGCCGTCGCGCGTACCCGGCGCCGTAGCGTCCAGCCGCCACGTCGTGTTTTCCGAACGCTGCCGCGCGATGTCGTCGAGATCGACGATGCCGGTGGTGAGTGTCCAATACTGCTTGGACAACAACGGCCCCTCGGCGACTACGCCTTCCGGCGTGGCGATGATGCCGCCGCCGTCGAACACGAGGCGGCTGTTATCGAGCCCGAGGATATTCGAGTACGCGTACACGCACGCGAGGCTGCTCGACGCGCCAAGAATAAGTTTGCGGCGGTGTTCGTTTTTCAGCGGCGTAAACGGCGAGCCGCTGGCGTTGCAGATGATTTCCGCGCCGGCACGGGCGCGTGCGTGCGCCGGCGAATTCGTCGACCAGAGGTCTTCGCAAATCTCCGCGCTCACCTTGCCGAACGGTAGATCGAACACGAGGTCGCCCGCGGGCACTCCGCCCGCCTCGGTGACGCCGCGCCGCCACGCGGTCCAGTTGCGCCCTTCGTAAAAAATGCTGTAGGTCGGAAGATATTTCTTGAGTATGACGCCGCGCAGCTTCCCGTCATGAACGAGGGCGGCGGCGTTGTACATGAGCGAGTCGATGCGCACGGGCAACCCGAAAAATGCAGTGATCCCTTTGCACGCCTTCGCAAGATCGAGCAGCGATTCCCAACTGCGCCTCGAAATCTCCGGCCACCACACGCGGTCTTCGAGACTGTAGCCCGACACGCATAGCTCCGGCGTCACCAGAAGGTGCACCTTCCGGCGCTTCGCCTCGGCGATAATCGCCTTTAGCCGCGCCGCGTTCCCGGCAAAATCCCCCACCTTCACCGAAACCGCCGCAACACCTATGCGCACCAATCGCACTGCGAGTGTTCCTTCTTAACCTTTTTGCGAAACGCACGACACGTTGGAAGTCGACTTTGTGACTAACACTTCACTCTACACCCTATTGGCAAGTCCTCACGAGTTTTATCCAATAATTGAGCTTCGACATTAGACAAGTTGCCATTTATCGTCTTTACGAACAATTCTTCCCTGCCTTGCAAGATACAACTGCGCATGCCGTACTCTGTGGCGCCATTGCGCTTGAGGCCACGCTTGACCCCGGATCACGAGCTTCATTGTATCGTCGCACAAGTCCGGATGAATTGCTTTCATTTCCGCGTATATACCCTTCGTATTTCGGGGTCCCCGCCTCAAGATGTAGACGATAGTGTCAGCAAACGCCGCATGTGCACTCAATCCCTCTGCCCTTACTCTGAGAATTTCCTCGTCCGCCATCAGAAGTTTCGCCTCAAATTCTTCACGAAGCCGTGATTTTAGGCTCTTTTCGGCTTTCTGCTGCATGCCCTTGAGTTCAGTTACAATCTCATCGAAAACCTTAAGCTGTGATTGCTGGATGACTGTTCCAAGTGAATGATACTGCGTTAAGTCACATCGTATCCGCCGAACCAAACGCTTATCGGTTAGATAAATTCCGTACTCAAAATTGTGGCTTAGGCCGCTATCCGTCAGGTTTCCGGAAGTTACGATCGCAGTACGTTCATCCGCCACGTACACCTTGGCATGAATTCTTGGCAAGAAGCGTATATCCATGTTTGGCAGCGCGCCACATAGTTCAAGGATGGACTTTACATCAGTTGCTTCGCTCAACATGTTCTCGCGTGAAAGATCGGTGAGCAACTGCACCGAGATGCCCGTGCGGTTTCTTTCCCGAAGGAGCGTAAGAATTCGCTTACATGGCCCCTTACCAATGTAGGGGGAGCATACTAACAAATTCTTTGACGCTTGACTCAGTAATTCGTCAAAGGCCTCGGTCCATGGAGAGACCAGAGCTCTGTTCGTTACTTTCAACAATTTGTGCTCTCAATTCCTATTGCAGTCACAGTAAGTCCGGCATCGACTGGTCACGTCTTGATATCTATTGAGTTAGAACCGATAGAACTTGTTCGAAGCGGGTGTAGACCTCCCTGACCTTTCTCTGCTGATACCGAAAAACATGTCCGCCCTTCTTCTGAGGAATAAGTTCATAGATCAACCAAGCTAGATCCGCTCCCTCCTTGGGGACTTTCGCCATATTCGGTAGCGCGCTAAAGAATCGCTTGTCGATAGCCAAAGCCAGTTTCTTTTTCAAGCGATGCACTACTACGCCTTTTGTCAGCAGTCGCTGGTTCAGGCGCTTGCGTGATTCGGAGAATTGATCTTGTACTGGACAGATTGGTGCTTTTGGGAGCTTCGGTAAAAGCTCGTCGCGGGAGACCAGCGTATGATATGCCTCTTGCATCTCCAATACACCAAAATCAAGAGTTGCGCCAAACCCGTCATACGCAACCAACACTAAGTCGAAAGTTTCTGCTGAATTACCTATTGGGTCACTCAACGCTACCTCTGTCAGAGAACTCCATTTTGTGCCTGGCGGAAAGAAAAACGAAGCAGCATCAACAGCGACAATCCAGTCTTGCCTGAAGCGTTTCGGACAGACGATTTCCGGTTCGCCACCGTGGTACATGCTGCATATACCTAGGGGGCTCACTGCCTTTTGCCATGTACAACTCGGCAAATCTCCGTTATACGGGCATAGCCGGTTAAAGCGATAGCGCTCCGCAACGTCTGTCATGTCGTTGGCAACATGACCAAAATGTTCGGCCAAACGATGTCTTGATGCGGTCATATTTCTACCTTTGTCCGTTCATAGTATGACTTTTCGGAACAAGCATCGTCCAGAAACCAACGGACAGCAATGCATCTGGAATCATTGGTTATCCGGGTTCTTCAACAACTCTTCCTTCAATTCGCCGATCTTGGTCGAGAGCATGACTTTGTAGATTTCGGGATTGCGCAGACGCTTGTATTCGTCGGGGAGCATGGCGCGTTGGGCGAGGTATCGCGCGCGAATATCGCGAATGGGCAGTTGGGGCCTGGTGCGCTTGCCACTTTCGAAAACGGTATCGAAGAGCACTTCGGCGCGGGCCGTGTTGCGCAGACGTGTCTCGCGGTGCGGGAGCGTTGCGTCGCGGCCATCGATGCGTCCGTCGTGCGGATAGGTTTCGTCGATATCGTACAGCACGTCGCCGAGCGGCGTATCGTTCGGATCGTAGTAACGGACGATTTGCTTGCGCCCGGGGTTTGTCGCTTTCGAGATGTTCGAGGAAATCTTGATGCGCGGTTGCCACGCGCCGCCGTCGCCGATCGCGACGAGTTTGTACACGCCGCTCAACGCGGGGCTGTCGCTTGCGGTGATAAGGTGCGTGCCGACGCCCCACGCGTTGATCTTCGCGCCCTGCCGCTTCAGATCGGCGATAAGGTCTTCGTCGAGATCGTTCGAGCCGACAATGAGCGGGTCCTCGAAGCCGGCTTCGCGCATCATGCGATGGGCGATCTTGCTGAGGCGCGCGAGGTCTCCGGAATCGAGCCGGATCGCCGGGCGCACGTTCGATCCGTTCGCGCGCATTTCCTTGAACGTCTGAATCGCGTTGGGAATGCCGCTCTCGACCGTATCGTAGGTGTCGACTAGCAGCACGCACCGCTCCGGATAGTTCCGCGCGAACGCGCGAAACGCATCGAGCTCGTTCGGAAAACTCATCACCCAACTGTGCGCGTGCGTGCCCGCAACGGGAATGCCGTAAATCTTCCCCGCGAGCACGTTGGAGGTCGACGAACAACCGCCGATATACGCCGCGCGCGACCCGCTGAGGCCGCCGTCCGGACCGTGCGCGCGGCGCAGTCCGAATTCCATGACCGGGTCGCCGTCCGCCGCAAGGCACACGCGGGCCGCTTTTGTGGCGATAAGCGTCTGGAAATTGAGCATGTTGAGCAGCGCCGTTTCGAGGAGTTGCGCCTCGAATATCGCGCCTTCGATTTGAACGATCGGCTCGTGCGGAAAGACCAGCGTGCCCTCGGGCACGGCACGGACGGTACACGCCGGTTTGAACTGGCGCAGATGATCGAGAAAACCGCTGTCGAACATCTTGAGCGATCGCAGGTATTCGATATCATCGTCGGCAAAACGAAGGTGTTCGAGGTAATCGAGAAACGGACCCAGCCCCGCGGCGACGCCGAACCCCGCGTTCGGCGGCAGATGCCGGAAAAAGTACTCGAAACAGACGCGGCCTTCCGCGCGATGCTCCTTCAGATACCCGGCCATCATGGTCAATTCGTAGAAGTCGGTAAGCAGCGCGAGGCCCTCCCGCGTGCGCCACGGGTGCGATGGATTCATGCGATTTCTCCGGAAACTATAACGTGCGCACCCGCTGACATCATCGCCTCGATCGCGGCGCGCGCCGTGCCCGGTGGAATATCCACGCCACGGCACAAATCGTCGATGACGTACGTCTCAAACCCGTTGCGGACCGCGTCCAATGCCGTCGCCTTGACGCAGTAATCCGTAGCAAGACCACACACGAACACGCGGCCCACGTTTGCGTCGCGAAGCGATTCAGCGAGCGCCGTACCGTCGAACCCGCTGTACGCTTCCTTCGACGCATCGGTGCCCTTGCTGACGATCATCGCGTCATCCGGCAAGGTCAAATCGGTATGGAACCGGGCGCCCGGCGTATTCGCGACACAATGCGCTGGCCAACTCTTGTCAACGTATTCCGGATGATCGCTGAAACTGCAATGGTTCGCGGGGTGCCAATCGCGCGTGAACACCGTGACGGAAAACAAGGGCAACAACCTGTTGATCCCCGCCACGACACCGTCGCCATCCGCGACGGCGAGCGCCCCGCCGGGACAGAAGTCATTTTGAACATCCACCACGATCAGCGCGTCGGTGGGATTGATATTCATCGCGGTCACCCCTCGTCGCCCGCCGCGCGGCTCCGCAGAAAACGCTCCGCATCGCGCCAGAGCGCGTCGAGCTCGTCTTCAGTATACCGCTCCGGGGTGGACACAAGGCGAGCGCCGGGATTGGCGAAGTGCGTGCACAGGCGTTGGACCGCGACGCGCATCACTTTATCGTGATCGAACGCAAGTTGTGGCAGTTCATCGAGCGAAAACCACGCCGCGTGCGCCGCGTCATCGCCCGCGCGGACGGGATGGTCCCGGTGATCAATCAGCGCCACGTACACAACGGTGGCGCACCATCCGCGCGGGTCGCGCCCCGGGTCGCCGATGGTGAACAACTGGCGCAGGTCAACGTTGGAAAGTCCGGTCTCCTCACGAAGTTCGCGCGCGCCCGCCTCGTCAACGGGTTCCTCTTCTTCCACCCAGCCGCCCGGAAGAGCCCACGTGCCGATAAACGGCGGTTGCCCGCGTTCGATCAGGAGAACGCTCAACGCCCCGTCGTGCAGCGTAAACACGGCGGAGTCGGCGGCAAGTATGGGACGCGGGTGCGAATACGTGTATGCGGCAGATGACATTCGGCCTCCTGAATTGTTCACACCATAGTGAATGCGGCGCGCCGCGTGTTTCCACTTCGCGCGCATTCGTTGCGAATGATCTCCGGCTGCCGTATGATCCACTGGGGTTGGTCTAAGGGGATTCGGGGCCGTTCATGCACTACGACGACGAATTGCAGGCGCTCCGGCGCGATCTCGACGATCTGTTGAACCGCGCGGCGGGTTTGAAGAACCGCATCGCGGCAGTCGAGCGCGAGATTAAACTCGAATCCATCTCGCGCGCGCACGCGGAACCGCCCGTCGAACCGCAGGCCCCCGCGGCCCAACCGCCGCCATTGCCTCCGCTTCCGTCAACGACTCCGGCCAAAGAAGCCGCGATCGTCATTCCAACCCCATCCAAGGTGTCGGCGGCGGAAAGCCCTTCGTTCACGGCCGCCCCGGAAAAACCGAAGGCGAAGGAATTCCAACGCGAAGCGGAAACCGCGCTGCCGCGAGCGAGTGTCGAGGAGCGGATATGGAAGTATTGGATGCCGCGGGTCGCAAGCGTCGTGTTGGCGGTCGGCGTGGCGTGGGCCTTGTATTACGTCGGTCCGCTCACGACGCCGTTGATGCGCGTCGGCTTTGGGTATGCCGTATCCATCGCGTTGATCGGCGTGGGCTGGTGGCTCGAGAAGAAGTATCTCCAATACGCCCGCGTACTGTACGCCACGGCGATTGGAGTCAGTTACTTCGTGTCGTTCGCCGCGCACTACATCTCCGCCGCGCGCGTCATCGAGAGCGAATCCGCGGGTATCGGCCTGCTCGTGACGGTTGTCGTCGCATGGGGCATTGTCGCGCAGGTGCGCAAATCAAGAATCGTGGCGACGCTCGTAACGATGCTCGGCCATTTGACGATGGGGTTGGCGTTCTTCACGACCGGCGATCTCGCGAAGTACTCGATCGCCGGCGTTGCCATTCTCGGCTTCGGCAGCGCGTTCTTCCTGCTGTACAACCGCTGGTACTACGTCGCCGTCGTGGGCCTCGTCGGCTGCTACCTGAACGATGCGCTATGGACGCTGCACTTCCTCGACGCATCGCCGATTCCAAGCTTCCGGCTTTCGTTCGGTTTCCTGTGGGTCTACATGCTGACATTTGCGCTCGCCGAATTGTTCTGCGGGGAAGACCTGCGGCGCTCGACGATTCCCACCAAATTCCGGACCATGTTCGTCACCACGAACACCGTCTTCTTCTTCGTCCTCGCCACACTGACGCTATTGCGGTACGAGGACATGTATGAGGCGTATCGGGACGATTTTCTCGCGTTGTACGCCGTAGTGCTTTCGCTGATTGGACTGGGGTACTTGCGGCTGCGCAAGGCCGATCCGCTGTACAACGCGTATCTTACGAAAGCGGTATCCGCATTCACGCTGTTCCTGGCGGTGCGCTACGGACAGGGCACGCTTACCGCGTCGATGGCGGTCGAGAGCGTGGCGCTGTTGTACTCGTCGCGCCGCTCCGGGCTCGTGGTCACGCGCGTGCTGGCGTTCGGCGTCGCGGCACTGTCAATCGCACACGGACTATTCATCGTATTCACCACGTGGTCCGTGCCGTATGCCGATCCGCTGTATTGGCGCCGCGTTGTGGAATCGGGACTCGCCGTGGCGGCCTTGTTCGCGGCGTCGCAACTGTATCAGCGCACGGACTGGTCGGTGCGCGCGCCCAAGACGCTGCCGTTCTCCCGATCCACAATCGATTCGCTCTGGGACCTCGATCTCGTCGCGGGACCCGGCACGCAGGGCCGCAAGAAACCGTACGGCGGCCTGCAATTCCCATTCGTGTACGCGATGGGCGGCTGCATCTTGTACTACGCGTATGCGACGATGCTGGTGCACGACGCGCACCGGGTCGCGTCGTTCGCCGCGTTTGTGGTGGTCGTGACACTCGCAGGCTGCGCACTGCAATCGCGGCCGTTCAGCCTCGTCGCGATGTTGGGGCTGCTGCCAACCGTGGCAGGCACGATACTTTCCACGGCGGGCAAGGACCAGACGCCGCACTGGTTGATCGCGATCTCCGTGGGAACGATCGTGGCGGCCGCGGTCTTCGCCGATCGGCGCATTACCGGCGAGCGCGAGGGCCTCGCTTTTCACCAGATGCGCGCCGCGCCGTACCTCCTGTATTGCGCGTCGGCGCTTATGCTTGGCGTGTCCGTCATCGCGCACGCCGGCACAAACGTGCGCGCCGCGCTTTACCTGGCAATTGCGGGCGCGGCCGCGACGGCGCTCGTCGTCGCGTTGCACCGGCGCGCCGTGGCGACTGCGGCGATCATGCTGCTCGCATTCAGCACCTTGTCATGGCTGAGCGAGTGGAAAGCTGTCGCCTCGGGCGAATGGCACCTGTGCGCCGTGGCAGCGGCGGCCGCATGCGTATTTGCAGACCGGTTCTTCGCGCGCGGCGGGGAACCGGCGTTGTCCCCGTGGGGATCGGCGGCGTTGGTGTTGAGCTGGCCAATCGCGTTTCGATACGTGGCGTCGCTCGGCACGGCGAGCGCCGGCGCGCCCATCGAGGGATTCGGCTACTTCGATTCCGACTGGGAGCCGTTTGCGCTCGCGATGGTGTCCTTCGCGTTCGCGGGATATGCGGCGCTCACACGTTCGCGGACCGCTATCGCACTGGCTGCATTGAACGGGGCCCTCGTTTCGTTTGCGGCCGTCACGGAATCGTATCGCGCCGTTGACCGACCGGGTACGCTTCCACTGGTGTGCGCGTTCGCCGCTCTCGCCGTGTTCTGGGCGCTATGCGAACAAATGGTTGCGGGATCGAAATCGAAGAAACTCGAACCCTTCGTCGATCCGTTGTGTGGCGTCTGCGTAGGCGTAGCATCGTTGTTGCTCGTAATCATGATTGAACGCGTGCCGAGCCTCTCCGCGAACTTTCTGGCAATCAGTTGGGGCGTGCTGGGAATGGCGCTGTTTGGAGCGGCGCTGCTCACGTGGCAGCGGTTCTACCGCTACGCGGCGCTGGCCGTGTTCCTGTTGGGCATTGCGCGTCTCTTCTACGACGCGCGCAATCTCGAGGGTATCTATCGTCCACTGGCCTTCATCGGTTTGGCAATACTCATGCTCATCGTGAGCTTCGGCTATTACTACGCCTCGAGATTGATCGACGCGCGCAAATTCAACGGCAATGGGGACGGTGATGGCGCGCACGACACGGCCCCGCCACCGGTCCCACCCGCGCCGCCGCCTACTCCATGAGGTCAAAGCTGCCGGTGGTATTCCTCGCGAGGAGTTGCGCGAGGCGCATGGCTTGCACGCCATCCGCAATTGTCACCGATGGTGCGCGTTCTTCGATGCAGGCGCTCGCGAATTCCTGCATCTCTCCTGCGTAGCCCTGTAAAAAGAGGGTGTTTTGTTCCGGGTTCGGTATCGCGAAGTCGGGACGCAGCAGTTGTACGTCGTGCAAGTCGGACGTGAACAGCTTGGTCGGGCTGACGCGCCGGTGGTATTCGAGTTCGATCACGTTTCGGACGACGACGACTTCTCCTTCACCGGTGATCTCGACATGCTCTTTCACGCGCGGTTCCTGGCTGCTGGTGACGAGCGAAACCAGTGTGCCGGACGCGGAGACCGCCTGCACCGTGAACGTGAATTGCCCCGCCGTTTCCGCGCGCTCGATCGACATGCGCGCGAGTTCCCCCGCGAAGAACCGCATCAAGTCGAGCGTGTGTACCGTCATATACACAAGCATCCAATGCAGGTCGGGGCAGTTCCAGTGCGCGTACTTGATGGACACATGCGTCGTCTTGCCGAACGCGCGCCGCTGCGCGAGTTCGCGCGCCTGCCTGTAGCGCAGCGCAAAACGCTTCATGAACCCGACCATGCAATGGCGGCCGTTCGCGCGCGAGGCCTCGGCAATCTGCATGGCCCCCGCCAGATCGTTCGCGGGAGGCTTTTCGACGAACACGTTCAGGCCCGCGTCCATCGCGGCGATCGCCGCCGCGCGATGCATATCCGGCGGACCGCATGCAATCACCGCGTCGATCGTCGGCCCGCGCAGCATTGCGCCGATCCCCTCGAAGTCCGCTTCCGCGCCGAATTGGCGCTTCGCGCGGAGGCGCCGCTCCGCGTTCGTGTCGCAAACGGACACCAGTTGGATGGGCGCATAGTGGAGCGCGGGCAGGAGGTACATCAATGCGTGTTGGCCACAACCGACAAGTCCAACGCGCAACTCACGCATTACAGGAACCCTTCACGAAATTTCCGCGCTCACGAATCGAACTCAGGGTCTTCGCCTTCTTCGTTCTCTTCGGAACCGCCAAGAATCGAGATGTCCTGCGACGCCGCGTCCATGACGACTTGCGTAGCGTAAATTGGCGCGTCGGTCCTGCAGGCGATCGCGATGCCGTCGCTCGGACGCGAATCGACGCGCAGCACTTGCTCGACTTGCCCGCCGGACGATTTCTGTTCGATGTTGACGTGCGCGTAGAAGGTTTCGTTTTCGAGTTTATAGATGGTGACGGACTGCACCGTGCCGCGCAGGCCGGCGAGCAGGTTGCGGATGAGGTCGTGCGTCATGGGACGGCCATAGTCTTTGTTCACGAGACCGGCGTGGATCGCCTCCGCCTCGAACATGCCCACTACGATCGGGAGAACGCGGTCTTCGTGGCGCAGCAGCACCACCGGCTGGTGGTGACTGTCCATGCTCACGCCCATCACATCAAGCTTAATCATGACCGATCTCCTTCCGGCGCATCTTATACCCCGAAAGGCGGTCGTGTCACGTTTTGAGTTGGAACGGTTTCCCGTGTCGCTACGCGATAAAGTTCAGCAACGCGTCGGCGGCGTGGCCGCGTCGGCCATCGGCGTAGCTAAAGGACGCGCGTTGGGCAAGTCTGTTCCCGCCCCTGGCGTGTTCGTCCACGTTCGCGTATCGCAAATCGATCTGGCTAATCCCCGCCTCGGCGAGTGACTGCAATTCTCCGGGTTCCGTCTTGCCGTTGCCGTTGTCGCGAAAGACGAGTAGCTTGTCGAAGCCCTTGTCGTTCGCGTCGATCACGCCGTCGCCGTTTGAATCGAGTTTGCGCAGTTCCTCGAAGCCGTTCGCCGCGCCGTGCTGATCGCCGAACAGTTCGCGGCCGCTATCGATTAGGCCGTTTCCATTGCGGTCGAGGGCCAGAAATGCATCTCCGCCGTTTACGAACGCAGTAGCCGCCGCCTTGCCGTTCCCGCGAATATCGAACCGCGCGCCGTCGTTGTGGTGTGTGATCTCAAACCCGTCGCCGTCAAGGTCGAGTACAATCGGATCGGATTGCTGCACCTGTGTGAATTCCACCGACTCGAAGCTGAACTCGAGTTGAAGCGAGAAGCTCGTCGCCTGCAACCGCGCGGTCCCGTTCGCCGTGCCGGACGGCGATCCGACCAGACCGAGGCCGGTCAGGCCCTCGTATAGCTCTTGGAAGCGGGTCTGAAAGTCGTCGGTACTGTTGTTGAAGAAGGCGTCGAGCAAGTCGAAAATCTTGTTCAAGACATCGTCACTGTCCGTCAGCGCTTCGTTGGTGAGTTTCAGCAGTTCGTTGATTCCGTCCGCGCTGTTCGCCTGCTGCAATTCTTCGGACGCTCCGGCGAAGCTGTTCAGCGTGGCGCCGGAGATCGTCAGCGAAAACGAAAACCGCTGCGCGACAAGGCGGCTCGCCTCGAGGTACTGCGCGCGCTGCCCGCCGGACAGTCCGTCCGCGACGGCATCCGTGCGGGAGTTGAATCGGACCAGTTCCTCCGTACGGGACTCCGCGAGGAACTCGAAAGTGAGTTGCTTCGCGGTGGCCGATGCCGTTGTCTGCTCGCCATCATTGGACAGCTTCGCCGCGGCTTCGTGATACGCGAGGCTCAGCGACAACCGCTCGACCTGCGATCGATACACAATGCCCTCGAACTGATCGGCGATGGCATTCGAATGATCGGAAGTGACGGCGTCTTCTTGCTCGCCGCTGGCAGCCGCGTCGAGCGGTCCGGTCTTCGAGAAGAGCGGCCCTTGGCCGAACAGCGGAAAGTGCGCGGTGAACGGCTTGTTGAATAACGACGGATTCAACGCCGATGACAATACGCCGGTACCCATAGCGGTGCCCTCCGGGCCGTGAGCGGCCCTTCCCCTACGTCATCCCTTAATAACGCCGTACTCCTTATCGGCGGATGCGCCGCGGACTTTAGCCCGGTGCCGGCCGCGCGGATCGGGAAAAGTGGTGCGGTACCGCGCGCCCCGCGTATAATCGCGCAAACACGTATGGGGCGCACCGCGGCACAACTATGCTAACTTCCTCGCCTTCGGCGGAGCCGGGCACGCGTGGATTTCGCGTCGTCTTCGATCGTTTGAGCCGGTATTGTCTGTCGGAGATCGCGGTGCCGGCCGTGTTGGCCATGCTGATTATCGGGTTCGTCGGCGTCGCAAACGAGCTCCGCGAACGCCGCCAGGTGATCCAACTCGAATTCATTGACGCGTGGGACGTCGCGCGCCTAATCCTGTACTACAGCCCAACGCTCGTCGCGTATCTGGTCCCGATCGCGTTCATGATGGGCATCCTGCTCGCCTTCGGCAGGCTCGCACAGGACAATGAAATCACGGCGATGAAAGCGGCGGGCATCCCGGTGAAACGACTCGTCGCCCCGGTCGTCATCGTCGGTGCATTGCTAAGCGTCGCGACCTACTTCCTCCAAGACCGCGTCCAGCCACGCGCCATTGGCCGCGCCAACGATCTGCTGTATTCGGAATTGCCGCAACGCATCACACTCGACGTGCTGCCGGTCGGAGTCATGAACGAGTTTGGGGGCGTGCGCGTCTATTTCAAAGACCGCGATACAGCGACGAAGACGCTGCGCGACGTCGTCGTCGTCAAGCAGGAATCCGGGCGCGACACGATCTACTACGCCGAGAAGGCGGAGTTCCAACCCACAGGCGAACGCGCCCAACTTGTCCTCACCAAGTGTCACATGGTACAGCCGCAACCCGGTGACGACGTGACCACACAGTTCTCCGAAAATGTCATGGTCCCGTTGACGGCGAACCCGCTTGCCCCCGCGCCGGGGCGGCGCGAAGAAATGACGATTCGGGAACTGATCGCCGACGAAAAAGAAACGGAGCGGCGCTACAAGAGCAACCGGTCGAAACCCAATGCCGAAGATTTGCGCAAAATCCGCACCGAGATTGCGAACCGCGTTACGCTACCGTTCGCGTGCCTCGCGGTGAGCCTCGCCGCGGCGCCCCTGGCCGCGCGCGCGCGGCGGGGCGGGCGTTCCTACAGCTTCGCGATCGGCATCCTGCTGCTCGGCGGGTACTACCTCATGCGTATCCTTCTCGAAACGAAGTCCGTCCACCCCCTGGAAGACTACCTCGTCCGCGGATTCCTGCCAAACGCCGTGCTTGCCGCCCTGGGAGTGTGGGCACTCTGGCGCGTCGACCGCGTGTAGTGACGGAACATAGTGTTTTCCCCTGCGCAACTTCGATTCCGACTCCCTCGAGCGCGCGGCTGCGATCGCAATGGACGGAATACCTGCGGCGCCGGGGCAATTACGTAAATTACGTAGTCGCACAATCGATCCCGCAATCTACTCGTCCCTGCAAATAATCGCGTGCGGATTTCTCGTAATCGTAATCGTCCTGTTCCGAAAGTAGACCTTTAGAGCCTCTAACATTAATGCCGAAACCCCTTCAGGGTACATTCTGGTTGGTACCCAGGGTAGCCCCGCCTACGTCGAAGCGACTTCGGCGGGCCAACCCTGGGCTGCGCGCCGAAACCCCTTCGGGGTAAACGCAAAGACGTCGTTATTGCTAGAAGTTCTTAAGACATCCAGATCGTGTTGCTTTGAAATACGAGATTTCAAATCTGAAATTGCATTTTCATGGCTTCTGACTACCCGAAAGGGCATGACGGCTACTCCGAAAACGCACCGTTCATTCCGCGCGCCAATGGCGCAACGCAACCCTAGCCAGGGGGATCGCCCGTGGAAATTGTCCACGCCCCTTTCACCGCGCGCGGAAAGCGCACCGCTCAAGTCTTCATAATCTCAGGGGGAACTCTGTTCATGACGACTCGTAATCGCACACTCGATTTGCACCGCCCCAAAGTGATTCATTTAGACGTAGTCGCAGGACGAGCAGCGAGCCGAACGGCATAGAGGAGGAACACATAGTAAACAAATAGTTCGCGGAACTCGGAAATGTGTAATTCTTTAGCCGAGTGAAGCATTTATGGAAACTGCCGATAAACATAATGCTTGGATTCAGTCGAGGGACGGAGGTTTTGGTGACCCAGCAGACGGA